>JAGQIY010000024.1 GCA_020430865.1 Myxococcales bacterium | reverse complement strand
TGCCGTGATGAGACCTAGCGGGATCTCCACCGACACGTCTTGCAGGTTGTGCGCGCGGGCGCCGCGCACCTCCAGCTTCTGCTTGCTTGGCTGCTTCCGCTGGTCGGGGATGGGCAGGCGCTTCTCTCCGGACAGATAGGGGCCAGTGACCGAGCCTGGGTCTGCCATCAGAGCCTGGGGAGTGCCCTCGGCGACGACCTTGCCGCCCAGGGTCCCTGCGCCAGGACCCATGTCGAGCACGTAGTCTGCCGCGAGGATAGCCTCCCGGTCATGCTCGACGACGAGCACGCTGTTGCCCTTGTTCACCAGGCGTCGCAGCGCCTCCAGGAGGCGTTCGTTGTCGCGGGCGTGGAGCCCCACGCTCGGCTCATCGAGCACGTAGAGGACGCCGATCAGAGACGCACCGATCTGCGTGGCCAGGCGGATGCGCTGGCCCTCTCCCCCGGAGAGGGTACGCGCTGAGCGGTCCAGGGAGAGGTAGCCCAAGCCAACGTCGATCAGGAAGCCGAGGCGATCCGTTACCGCGCGGAGAAGCGGCTCGGCGATGGCCATGTCGCGAGGGCTGAGCTTCCTGCTCAGCTCGCCGAGGAAGCCCCGCAGATCGATCAGCGACATCGTGCCGAGGTCAGCCAGGGTCCTGCCTTCGACCTTGACCGCGAGCGCCTCCTTGCGCAGGCGGCTTCCGTGACACTCCTCGCAGATACGCGTCACCACGTAGCGCCCGACGTCCTCGGGGCGCAGCGCGCCCTCGTCGAGTTCTTCGTCGGTGTCAGGTGCCTCGTCCTCGTCTTCGAGCCACGACTCGAGGCGCGGCACGATGCCGTCGTAGTGCTGGGCCTTCCGCTTGCCGCGGCCCTGCGCGCCAAACAGAATCGCGCTGCGATCGGCGTCCGGCAGCTCTTCCCAGGGCGTGTCCGCGTCGATCCCAAACAGCTTCACGACTCGATCGACCTCGGTGGCGGCGGCGACGGAGCCACGACGGCCGAAGGCGGTGACGGCGCCCTCGCGAAGCGAGCGGGCCGGATCGACCACGATGCGTGCGGGGTCGATGCGGGAGCGCATACCCAGGCCGTCGCAGGTTGGACAGGCCCCGTGGGGGCTGTTGAAGCTGAACAAGCGAGGCTCGAGCGGCGGTAGCGTGATGCCGTGCTCCCAGCTGACGAGCCGCTCGCTCATCACCTCCGGCTCGCTGTCGTCGAGCGCGTCGAGCAGCAGGGTGCCGTCGCCGAGATCCAGCGCCAGTTCCACGGAGTCGGTGATGCGCCCCTTGGAGCTCTCCTTGACCACGATGCGATCGACGACCACGTCGAGGTCGTGGGGCTTCTCTGGGTCCAGCGGGACATCGTCCCCCAGGTCCACGGCCTGGCCGTCGAGTCGTGCTCGCACGAAGCCCTCACGCCTCAAGCTCTCCAGTTCCTCGTCGAGGTCGCCTTCGGTCTGACGCAGGATCGGCGCGAGGATCGCGAGCCGCGCGCCTTCGCCCCGCGCCAGGATGGCGTCGACCATCTCCTGCACCGTGTAGGCGTGGAGTACCTGGCCGGAGATCGGGCAATGCGGCACGCCGACCCGGGCGAACAGCAAGCGCAGGTAGTCTGCGATCTCGGTGACGGTTCCGACCGTGGAGCGAGGGCTCTTGCCGAGCGCCTTCTGCTCGATGGCGATCGACGGGCTCAGCCCCTCGATGCTCTCGACCTTGGGCTTTGGCAGCTGCTCCAGAAACTGACGTGCATACGCGCTGAGTGACTCCACGTAGCGCCGCTGTCCCTCGGCGTAGATCGTGTCGAAGGCGAGCGACGACTTGCCGGAGCCACTGGGGCCGGTGATCACGACCAAGCGGTTTCGGGGCAGGTCGCAGTCCACCCGTGTCAGGTTGTGCTGCTCCGCACCCCGCACGCTGAGGTACTGGAGGGGATCCGAGGGGGCTTTCAAAGGGCTCCTAACATAACCCGCTCTTCTTCCGTTCGGCGACCTTCCCGAACTCCCAGCGTCAACCCCGTTGGCAACGATCGTTGGCTCTTCGCGCCAACCTTGGGGGCGACTCGGCTCGCGCGGGTTTGGGGGTGAGGCGCGAAGGTTTGCGTCCGGGCGTGCTTTTGAGGCAAGCCGTGCGTGTGGTGAGACGCTGGCTGCTGCTCTGCCTGCTCTGCCTGCTCGGCTGTGAGACCGAGGAGGATGGAGCGCCTGCTGCGCTCGGCAGCGTGGCGTCCGCGTCCACGCGCGCGGCCCCCGAGCTGGCGCCGGCGCCCAGGACTTCCACGGCGCCCTCGAGCGATGGCCCCCTCACCCCCAAATCCGGAACGCGATCCGTGTGCCCCGACGACATGCAGGAGATCCAGGGGAAGTACTGCCCCTTCGTCGGCCATCGCTGCCTCGAGTGGGCGAACCGAGCCCAGGGGCGCTGCGCTCGGTTCGAGCAACGTGCGATCTGCGAAGGACGACTCTCCGAGCGCCATTTCTGCATGGATCGCTACGAGTTTCCCAACCAGGCGGGAGCGTTGCCGGTGGTGATGGTGACCTGGTTCGACGCCGAGGCGACGTGTCAGGCGCTGGGCAAGCGACTGTGCACGGAGAGCGAGTGGAACTTCGCTTGTGAGGGCGAAGCCCGGCTGCCCTACCCGTACGGCTACGAGCGGGACGCGAAGGCTTGCAACATCGACCGCAAGTACCGTTTCCCCGAGTTCTCCGCCTTCGACTCGGATCGAGCGGTCACCGACGAGGTGCTGCGCCTCGACCAGCGCGTGCAAAGCGGCGAGCTGTCCTGCGTGAGCCCGTTCGGAGTGCACGACATGACGGGGAACGTGGACGAATGGGTCGTCAACGAGAGCGGCAAGCCCTACCCAAGCGGGTTGAAGGGCGGCTACTGGGGGCCAATTCGGGCGCGCTGTCGGCCGATGACCACCTTCCACAATCAGTGGTTTCGCTTCTACCAAGTGGGGTTCCGTTGCTGTGCTGACGCCAATGCAGCGTCAGCATCAGCATC
>JAGQIY010000281.1 GCA_020430865.1 Myxococcales bacterium | reverse complement strand
GGTGTCGTCGGGCACGTTGCACGGGGTCTCGTCGGGGGCATAGCCGGAGGCATCCCGCGAGCGGCTTTCACGGGCCATCGGCGGCGGGCGGGTTTCATGGGCCATCGGCGGCGGGCGGGTTTCATGGGCCATCGGCGGCGGGCACCTTCAGGAGCATCACCGCGACGGTAGAGGCGAGCGTTCCGGGTCGGCGGCGAGCAGGGCGAGTAGTCGTCGGCGTGTGGCACTCGACGACTCGCCGATCATCTCGACGTGACTACGTCGCGTGCGGTTGGCGCCGCGTCGCCACGCGGGTCAGTTCACGCGCCACCGCGTCGGGCGGAACCGCACCGATCACGATGCGCCGTCACCCGTCAACCGCCGCAGCAGCGCAAGACCCGGAGAGTTCGCGATGTCTTCGTCGGTGATGTCGTGCATGTCGTCTTCGGCCTCGACCGTGCCCCACCAGCTCTCCACACCCAGGACGAAGCGCCCGAGCGCGGGCACCCACATCACGGGGTTGCCATAGCTGGGCCGAATGGTCGCGACCTGCGTTTGCCGATTGAAGCCGAAGCTCGACCCCAGCGACACATCCCCGATCATCACCCCAATGTAGGTCTGCTCGCCGCTACAGGGACGTACCTTGACCAACCGACCGGTGTCGGCGTTCTTGACGAGCGCGGTTCTGTCGCCAAACGCGACGCCTCTGATGGTGATCGGGAACTCGATCTGCGGCGGCGCGGGCCGTGCCAGCACCTCGAGCATGAACTCGGGCACTTCGCGACCGATGTCCTCGCCCTCAAGCGCCTTGGCATAGATGGAGCGTTTCTCTTCTTCGAGAGCCTTGATGATCGCGTGGATCTCATCCAGGCGAGCAGCCAACACGTTCTTTCCCTCGCTCATGTCCTCACTCATCGTCCCGCGGTTGTTGTTGGTGGCGAGCACCTTCAGGCGCATCACCGCGACGGTAGAGGCGGGCGATCAGGGTTGGCGCTGAGCAGGGGGCGTCGACGTGTGGCACTCGACCACCCGCCGATCATCTCGACGCGATCACGTCTCGTGCGGTTGGGTACCGCGTCGACGCAGGTAGTCTTCGGCGAGCCGCTTGATGTGCTCGGGGTCAGCCTCCAGGCGCTCGATCATCGCGCCCTCCGGGTCGCGGACCCCTTCGAGCTGCCCACGCTTGAGCCCGAGCACGTCGACCATGGTCGGATCAGCCCCGTGATCGGCGACGAGGTAGTAGGTGAAGACGGGCGACGACTGTCCCGAGCGGAAGAGCCGCCCGACGTTCTGCTCATGCACCCCGGGGGACCAATCCAGCTCGCCGAAGACCACGGTGGCGGCGCGTGCCTGAAGACCGTCGACGCCAGCTCCACTGCGCAGCGACATGATCAGCAGGTTCGTCCGCCCTTCGAGGAAGCGGTCGACCTCGCCCACCTTCTTGGAGACGTTCTCGGTGCCGGTGTACCAGGCGGGCTTGAAGTCGCCGAGAGCGTCCTCCCAGATGCGGTAGACCTCCCGATGCCAGCCGAACAGGACGACCGGGATGTCCTGCTCAAGCAGCATTCGGACGAAGGCCGCCACGAACGGCGCTTTGGCGATGCCTGTCGCCTGGCGCATGCGCGCTGACAGCTCCGCTGCAGCCTGCATCTTGTCGACCCCGCGACCCCCTTGGGCAAGGACGATGCGGGCCAGCTCCGCGGCGTCGGCGCCAAGGCTGTCGAGCGCGGTGGTGTCCGCGTCTATCTCCTGGACATAGGTCGTGACGGGCGGGAGTTGCTCGCCGACCTCGGCCCGGGTGCGCCGAAGCATCAGCCCGTGGTCTCGCAGGTAAGCGCCGAATGCCTTCGGGTCGCGAAGCTTCGCCTTCTGGCGGTCTGCCTCGCGGATGCACCACTCGCGGAGGAACTCCTCCGAGCTGCCAAGCCGCCCGGGCGCCAGGACGTCGAACACGGCCCAGAACTCGTAACCGTAGTTGTAGATCGGGGTGCCGCTCAGGCCGAGCCGAATGGCAGCGAGCTGCGCGACATGCTGGCAGGCGCGATAGCGGTCGGAGCCTGGACGTCGGAGCATCTGGCACTCGTCGATGATCAGCGTGCGAAAGTGCCCCGCGATGTAGTCCGCCCACCCGGTGATCTTGGCTTCGGAGACGATCAGCACGTCGGGGAGGCGGCCATCGTCGTCCGCGAGGGGGTACGCGGTCCTCGTCTTCGCGACATGGACGCGCGCGCCAGGGAGGAAGCGCTTGACCTCGCGTTTCCATTGCCGGGGGAGATGCGCGGGCACGACGACGACTGCGGGGAGCACTTCGGGACGAGAGAGCAGCGTCAACGCCGTCACCGTCTTCCCAAGGCCCAGATCGTCGGCGAGCAGGAGCGCACCGGTCGCCCACGCGAGCGTCGCCGCTTGCACCTGGTACGGGCGAGGGGGCAGCGCCAGCGCGAAAGTTGGGGACTCGTAGGTGCCCTGGAGAATCTGCCACGCGGTGTCGAGCCGCTGATCGAAGGCTCGCGCCCGCCGATCCAGCTCCTCGGTATCGCGGACCCTCATCGGATAGCGTTCCAGGAACCAGACGAGATCGCGCGAAGCCTCGTCCGTCGCCTGGATGCGAATCACGC
>JAGQIY010000280.1 GCA_020430865.1 Myxococcales bacterium | reverse complement strand
GCTTGGTTCCCGTTGGTCGTTTGCTCGGGATCCGAAGCGGCGGTTTTCCTGCTGGTTTGGCGGTTCGTTCGTTTCCGCAAGGCTTTTTAAATCCCCTGCGTCTGCCATTCCGCCAAGGGGCCTTGGTGTATTTCGGGGCAAGCTCGGCGCAAAGTTTGCCCGGTGGACGGCGGAGTCTCGTGCACAAACGCACATCGCGCAAGCTCGAGAGCGCTCGAGTTCGCTCTCCCGGCGCAGCACGCAAGCGGCGTCGGTGAGCCAGGGCGCCAACGCAGCGGTTGCGCGCGTTGGTCAAGGAAACGCGGTGGATTCGAGGTCCAGTTCTTGCTGACGCCTGCGCATGGAGGTCGCTGCCGGATGGAGGGGGTGATTGATGCCGTCCATGGCAGCGTCGTCGACGTGCGCTTCGAGTCCGCGAGCGTCCCACGCGTGCGCGACGCGCTGGTCGTCGACGAGCCACGCTCACGCACCCTCGAAGTGCAAGCACAGCTCGGTCAGTTCCGGGTCCGCAGTCTGTCCCTCGAGGACAGCGCCGGACTCGTGCGCGGCATGCGGGTCCGATCCGCGCGCTCGACTCTCAGCGTGCCCGTCGGGCCGAAGCTCCTCGGCCGCGTCGTGGATTGTCGCGGCGCGCCCCTCGACGGCCGCGGGCCTGTCGAAGCAGTTGCGCATCATCCGATCCATCGTCACGCCCCCCCGCTACACACTCATCGCTCGGTGGTCGAACCTCTGTTCACCGGCTTGAAGGCGATCGACTTGATGTGCCCCTTTGCTCGAGGCGGGAAGACCGGGCTCTTCGGTGGTGCCGGCGTGGGCAAGACGATTCTGCTGATGGAGTTCGTCGGCGCCATCACCGAGTCCCAGCGAGGTGTGTCGGTGTTCGCAGGCGTTGGAGAGCGCATCCGCGAAGGCCACGAGCTGTGGAAGGCGTTCGAGACCTCTGGCTTGCTCGAGCGGACCGCGATGGTGTTCGGTCAGATGGACGCGCCCCCGGGCACGCGTTTCCGGGTGCCTCACGCGGCGCTGACCGTGGCTGAGTACTTCCGCGACGAGGAGCACGTCGACGTCCTGCTGCTGGTCGACAACATCTTTCGCTTCGTGCAGGCGGGGACGGAGACCTCGGCGCTCGTTGGGCGACTCCCATCTCGGGTGGGCTACCAGCCAACACTGGCAACGGAAGTCGCTGAGATCGAGGAGCGCATCGCCTCGACCGACGCCGGCGCCATCACCAGTGTGCAAGCCGTGTACGTTCCCGCGGACGATCTCAACGATCCCGGCGCAATGGCGGTGGTCGAGCACCTCGATACCCGAGTGATCCTCTCGCGCAAGATGGCCTCCGCGGGGCTCTACCCAGCGGTCGATGTGCTGCGCTCCGAGTCACGCTTGCTCGATCCCCACGTCGTCGGGCAGCGCCACTACGAGGTCGCCAGCGAGGTGCGTCGCACCCTCTCCCGCTACCGCGATCTCGAAGACGTGATCGCGATGCTGGGTCTCGATGAACTCGCTCCCGAGGATCGCACGTTGGTGCGTCGCGCGCGGCGCCTCGAGCGCTTCCTGACCCAGCCCTTCGCCGTCTCCGAAGCATTCACGGGCCGCCCCGGCGTTCGCGTTTCCATCCAGGACACGCTCGAGGGTTGCGAGCGGATCCTGAAGGGGGAGTGCGACGCGCTCGACGAGCAGCAGCTGTACCTGATCGGAGCGCTTCCGGATCTCGGGGGGAGAGGCGCGCCATGACCCCCCTCAGCCTGGTGTTGCGAACGCCGAGCGGCGTGTTGCTGGATACGCCGATCAGTCGCCTCCAGGCCGAGGACATCGATGGCTGGTTCGGCGTCGCACCAGGGCGCGCCGACCTGATCGCGGTCTTGCCACCGGGACTGCTGGTGTTCAGTGATCCCGTGGGCGAGGGCTTCGTCGCGCTGGCAGGGGGCGTCCTGGATCTGGACGCGGGTCGCTGCCGGGTGATGACTCACAGGGCCGCGCTCAGCCGCGACCTCGACTCACTCGCGGCAGACCTCGAGCAGGTGCTCAGGCAGCGCAGGGCCAAGCACGACGCCCGCACCTCCGCGTTGAACGACCTGATCCGCGAGGCACTGCAGCGCCTGGCACGAGAGGAGCGTGCGTGACTCCGCCCCCGACTCGCGATCCGTTCCTGGATACCGTACGCCGCAAGGCGGCGCGCATGGCCAGCGCTCGTCGAGAACGTCAGCGCTTCTGGCAGAGCCTGGCTCACGTCGGTGTCCTGGGCTGGGTGTTCGTGATCCCCGTGATCCTCTTCGCTTTCGTCGGGCGTCTGCTGGCCCGGCTCAGTGGCCAGCCGGCGCTCGCCGTCGGCCTGATCCTGCTCGGTGTTGGAGTGGGCGCGTACGGGGTCTGGCATCAGCTGCGACCCAGCGTGCGCGATCCCGAGGAGAAGGAACCATG
>JAGQIY010000279.1 GCA_020430865.1 Myxococcales bacterium | reverse complement strand
GGTAGCACCAGCCCGGCTCGTCGGGAGAGCAGATGCCGTCACCGCAGTAGCCGCCACCACAGTCTTGGTAGCACCAGCCTACCTCGTCCGGCGTGCACGTGTAGTCACCGCAGTAGCCACCGCCGCAGTCCTCGTAGCACCAGCCGTACTCGTCGGACTGACACACGCCGTCTCCACAGCCCTTGCCGCCGCAGTCCTGCCAGCACCAGCCCGGCTCGTCCGGGGTGCACACCCCGTCGCCGCAGATCGTGCCGCAGTCTTGCCAGCACGACTTCTGCTCGTTGGGCTCACAGTAGCCATCGCCGCAGTTGGCGGAGCAATCCTCCGGGCAGCTCTTGGAGTCTTCGTACGGCGGAGCGCAGAAGCCATCCCCGCACCCGGTCAGGCCGCAGTCCTTGGGACAGCTCTGGTGCTCGCCATAGTCACACACCCCGTCGCCACACTTCTTGCCGCAGTCCTGGGGACACCAGTCGCGCTCGTAGTCGTTGCAGGTACCATCCCCGCAGAACGAGCAGTCGATGTCGCAGCTCTTCGTGTCTTCCGGCGGGTTGCACAACCCGTCGCCACAGTAGCCGCAGTCAGGCAGGCAGTTCCAGCTGTCCTCTGGATACTCGCAGCGCCCATCCCCACAACCCGCGGAGCAGTCGCTGGGGCAGTTCTTCGAGGTCTCGTTCCCGGCGCACTGCCCGTCGCCACAGCGACCGCAGTCGACGATGCAGTTGTACTGGTCCTCCGGCGCCACGCACTGACCGTCGCCGCAGTATTTCTGCTCCGAGCAGTCCTCGGGGCAGGTCTCCTTCTCGGAGGCCTCACACAGCCCGTCGCCACACGTCGCACCACAGTCCCTGGGACACGTCTTGCGATTCTCTCCAGGATCGCAGCTGCCGTTGCCACAGCTCTCGACGCAGTCGCTGGGGCAGCTCTGGCTGTCCTCACCCCCCGAACACACGCCATCTCCGCAGCTGCAGTCGTCGGGACAGGAGCCTGGATCTTCATCCGGCTGGCAGACGCCGTCGCCGCAGTCGTTGCCACCGGTGCCGCCGGTCCCGTACGGGTCGTCCGGCAGGTTTGCGCGACCGCAACCCGCCGACTGGAGCAAAGCCCAGAGACCCATCGTCAGCACGAACCCGAACCCAGCCTTGTTGTGTTGCCAAGCCATCGCGACCTCCATTGTCAGCAATCCCTGGGCCAGCGTCCAAATCAGAGCACAAAGGCGAGCGGCCGCTCGCGCTCCGATCGGGGAGGCCACGTGGAAAATCCATGGGTTCGGCGAGAGAAGTCAGGCGATCGTCGGCGCCGCCTGGCGCGGAGGTTGCTGGGTCAGCCCCGGGGCCGGCGGCGATCCCTGGCAAGCTTTGCGTCTTCGAGGGGCAAGGCGCGACTCCGCCGGCAGTTCTCGAATGTGCCAAGTCGTGACACAAGGCCAGGACTCGGGCGCCAGGATCACGGTCCCGCTGCCGGAGCGTGCGGGCCATGGAGCTGGACGGTGCCTCGCGGCTAGTTCCATGCGGATATACAAACCAGCTCGAGGCTCGCTCCAGCTGGTTTGGGGGTGAGGTGCCCCCCGGGAGACCAGGGAGCGCTCCCCACAAGAGAACAAGGCGCGCCGTGGTGTCGGGAGACCCACCGAGGGGCTCGAGGAAACCAGGCCACTCGGGCGACTCTGGGTGACAAAAGCGTAACGGGACCCACTAGACTGCGGGCAGATGCCGTTCCTACGCGCCCTGATCGAGCAAGCGCAAAGCGCCTGGACACCCTGGATCACCCTGGCGGTGATCGTCTCTGCAATCGCGGTGCACGGTAGCGAGCGACGACTTCGGCTGCCGAGCTTCTTCCTGGCCATCCACCTCGTCACCGTCACCGTGGCCTCCGGGCTGTCCCTCGCGGACTCGAAGCTCGTCGGCGACTTGCACCTGGTGGCGGTGCTGACCGGAGGCGTCGCAGGGGTGGGCGCAATCGGGGCGCTCGTGTTCCGTGGTCTGATCCCCAGGCTCAAGACCCAGGTCCCGCAGATCGTGCAGGACGTGGCGATCTTCGTCGCGGTCATGATCACGCTCCTGGTCGTTGCCTCGCGGAACGGATTCAACCTCTCGAGCATCGTCGCGACCAGCGCCGTCTTGACGGCGGTCATCGGTCTGTCCCTGCAAGACACGCTGGGGAACATCCTCGGCGGTGTCGCGCTGCAGACCGACGAGAGCATCTCGGTCGGCGACTGGATCAAGGTCGGTGACGTCGTGGGTCGAGTCGCCAACATCCACTGGCGGTACACCGCCGTCGAGACTCGAAACTGGGAGACCGTCGTCATCCCCAACTCGGTGCTGCTGAAGAACCAGGTGATCGTCCTCGGGAGGCGTGGCGGGCAGCCGGTGCAGTGGCGTCGCTGGGTGTGGTTCAACGTCGACTATCGCTTCGCGCCCCCCGACGTGATCCGCGCGGTAGAGAAGGCGTTGCTCGCCGAGCCCATCGAGCGCGTCGCTCAGACCCCCGCTCCCAACGTCCAGCTGATGGACTTCGGGGAGTCGTGGGCGCGCTACGCCGTCCGCTACTGGCTCACCGATCTGGCCGTCGATGACCCGACCGACAGCGTGGTACGTCAGCGCATCTTCTATGCGCTCACCCGCGCAGGGATCACGCTCGCCATTCCCGCCCAGGCGCTGTTCGTGACCAAGGAGTCTTCGAAGCGGCGGGCACAGAAGCAGGAGGAGATCGAGGAGCGGCAGCGCGCTGCGATCGAGCACGTGGACCTGTTCAACAAGCTGCCTGACGCGGAGCGCCAGCACCTGGCCGAGTCGCTGGAGTACGCCCCCTTCACCAAGGGCGAGCTGCTGACCAAGCAAGGCGCCAAGGCACACTGGCTCTACATCATCGAGCAAGGCGAGTGCGTCGTTCGGGTCGAAGTCGACGGCATCCAGCGCGAGGTCTCGAAGCTCCACGACGGCGATTTCATGGGCGAGATGTCGCTGTTCACCGGCGAGAAGCGCTCGGCCACGGTGATCGCCCTCACGGAGGTGCAGTGCTGGAAGCTCGGGCGCGATCACTTCCGCCACCTGATGCAGCGCCGCCCCGAGATCGCCGAGGAAGTCGCCGAGGTGCTCGCCGAACGCCAGGTCGAGCTCGATCGCGTGCGGGACAACCTGAGCCAGGAAGCCGCCGCACGGAAACTAGACGAGCGCAGACACGATCTCGCGGACCGCATCAAGTCGTTCTTCGGCATCGGCGCCTGACGCCCGAGAAGCGCGCCTCAGCGCAGGACCTCACGCACCCCAGGGGTCAGCGGACTCGTCGGATAGAGCGCCACGAAGCGCGCCGCCCGCGCCCGGGCCTGTGCCCTGGCACCGCTCGCAGCCAGGGCGCGAATGCTCAGCGCCTCGTGCTCCTGACCGAGGAGCAGCCGCGGAAAGCGCCGGTTCAGCTCCGTCAGCAGACGCAGTGAGCCGGCCGCGTCGCCGCCCTGCAGCGACCGACGCGCGGCCGCCAGCACCGTGCGCTCTGCCTCGAGCTGAGAGCGCCGCGCCGCGACCTGCTGCCCCTGAGGCTCGACGACGCCTTCGAAGCGAGCCACCGCGGGCTCCGGCGGCGCGTCGGTCGACACCGAAGGCCGAGGCAGCGCGACGCTGACCTCCGACCTTGGACGTCGCTGCTGGAGCGCAGACCCCGACGGTTCCCGCACCTCGCCGGGCTCGACGGGAGCTGGCGCCGTCCCCTTCGTGGGCGCGCCTTTCATATCCTCACGGTAACTCGAAGCGACCGAGCGCGGCAGCTCACCCCCGCCCGAGTCGAGGCTCGCGTAGTGGCTGACGGCAGCCGTGGCGCCGCCCAGGAGCAAGCCCACCAGCGTGAGCTTCAGCACCGACGTCAGCTGGAGCGCGGCGCCGGTCGCACTCCCCGCCACCCCGGCGGCTCCCGCCGCCTTTCCTGCGACGGCACTGGGCGCCTCCGCGGTGCCCGCTCCGCGAGCGACGCTCCCCGCTGCGCCCAGACCGAGCTGCAACGACAGCGCACCGAGCACCTGCTCCTCGGCGCCTGGCGGCGGCTCCGCGGCGTCTTCGCGCAGCATCTCGAGCAGCTGCTGCTCGAGATCGCTCGCACCTTCGTCCTGCCAGGGGCGCATCAGTCCTGTCCTCCAGCGCGCAGCCAGCGAGCTTCTCTGGCGCCCAGCCTTTCTAGTTCCTTACGGAAACCTGCTCGCGCCAGACGCAGGCGCGAGTGCACGGTCCCGAGAGGGATCTGCAGGCGCTCCGCCACCTCCTGACTGCTCAGGCCCTCGAGCTCGAAGCAGACGAACACCGCCCTTTGCTCGAGGGGCAGACTACCGAGGATGCGCTCCGCGAGCGCCCTCAGCCCGAGGCGCTCGTCTCCGGGCTCCAGGGCGACGCCGCTCGGCTGCTCGTCGGGATGCTCCAGCGACTCCCAGCGCTGACTCGCCCGGCGGCGGCGATCGCTGGCGACGCGCACGCAGATCCCGTAGAGCCAGGTCTCGATCCGCGATCGACCCTCGAACTCTTGCAGCTTGCGATGCACCACCACGAACACGTCCTGGGCGGCATCCGGCAGATCGCGCTCCGGTACGCCCAGGCGCGCCAGAAACCGCCAAACCTGCCGGAAGTGCTCCTGATAGATGCGCTCGAAATTCACACGCAGTCCATGAGTGGTCGAGAGGCTGAATCTGCATCACCCAATCGACGCAGACCGCTCGCTTCCGGCAGAAACCCTCAGAAACGCGCGCCGATATCGACCACGAGCAGCGGGTTCAGGCTCGACGTGGTGAACGCAGCGCCGTCGACGTTGGCCACGGTGATGCGCTCCTTGTTCAGCGGCACCAGGCCCGAGGCCGTGAAGCCCGCCTCCCAGTGTTCGCTGAACGCCCGACGCAAGCGCACGCCGAAGCTCACGCCCGGCTGCCAGCGCGCGACGTCGCTGTTGCGATCGTAGCCTTCGCCCTCCGCCCTCAGGCGCCCGAGCCACAGGCTGCCGCAGGGGCCGAACGAGTCGAAGAACAGGTAGCAAGCATCTCCGCCGAAGGCGAGCCAGCCGAGCCGGACGCGCCCGGGACCGTGATTGATGCTGCTGTTCGCGCTGTAGACGAACCACCCGCCAAGCTCCACGGGTCCGGTGACGCGCGCGTACGCCCCGAGCACGCCCTGAGGAGCGAGCACGCCGCCCAGACCCACCGACGCTCCGACGCGCGTCTGCCAGGTCGCGCCTTCTGGATCCACAGGGATACTCGGACCCGCGGCGGTCTCCGGGGCTGGGGGTGAGGCGCGCCGTTCCTGCGCTGCGGAATCCACCAGCACCAGCAGGCTGAGTCCCACCGCGCGACCGAGTGAGCCACAGCCGCTGCCGTCACCCGCCAGGCTGCGCACACGCCCCGCCGTATCCTGGATCTCGGCGTCGTAGTCGCCTTGCCAGGGCCGGAAGCGCACGACGTAGTCCGCTGGCGCGACCGCGACTGGCCTCATGCGCAGCCGCCCTTCCCCCGCTCGTTGCTCCCGCACCAGCTTCTGACTCGTCGGGCACTCCGGCGGCCCAATCACGAGCACGCTGGGCAACCCGCCGGGCTCCGCGGGCTCCGACTGCGCCAGCGTCGCGCCGCTCGAGGCGCTGATGCAGAGCCAGGCGAGGCACGCCAGCACGAGCGACGCCGGACGCAGCGTCATGCGCCGCCCCCGGTCTGCAAGCTCCAGAGCGCGGCGTAGGCACCGCCCGCTTCGAGCAGCGCCTCGTGAGTGCCCTGCTCCACGATGCGTCCTGCGTCGAGCACCAGGATGGAGTCGGCGTGGCGCACGGTGGACAGGCGATGGGCGACCACGATCAGCGTGCGGTCCCTGGCGGCGCGCTCCAGGGAGCGTTGAATGGCGGCCTCGGTCTCGTTGTCGACGGCGCTGGTCGCCTCGTCCAGCACGAGGATCGGCGGATCGCGATACAGCGCGCGGGCCAGCGCGACGCGCTGGCGCTGGCCTCCGGACAGCTGCAGCCCGCGCTCCCCTACCTGAGAATTGTATCCTCCGGGCAACGCTTCGATGAAGCCGTGCGCCTCCGCCGCGCGGGCCGCCGCGCGCACCCGCTCGAGGT
>JAGQIY010000278.1 GCA_020430865.1 Myxococcales bacterium | reverse complement strand
GACAGTGAACCAGGCACGTCGATCGCCGGGTAGTGGCCCCGCGCAGCGATCTTGCGTTCCATGACGATGTGGCCGTCGAGGATACCTCGGACTTCGTCCGCTATCGGCTCATCCAGGTCCCCGCCCTCGACGAGCACGGTATAGAGTGCAGTGATCGAGCCCCGCGCTCCTTGACCGCTGCGCTCCAGCAAGCGAGGCAACATCGCGAAGACGCTCGGTGGATAGCCGCGACGGGCGGGGGGCTCGCCTGCCGCGAGCCCGACCTCACGCTGGGCACGCGCGAAGCGCGTGATCGAGTCGACGAGCAACATGACGCTGTTGCCCTGATCGCGGAAGTACTCCGCTATCGCCGTCGCCACCTGCGCCGCCTTCAAGCGCTCGAGGGCCGGCGCGTCGCTGGTCGCGATCACCACGACCGAGCGCGCGAGTCCTTGTTTCCCCAGGGCGTGTTCGAGGAACTCATTGACCTCTCGGCCTCGCTCGCCGACCAGAGCGACGACGACCACCTCAGCCTGGGTTCCGCGCGCTATCGCACCGAGCAACGTGCTCTTGCCCACTCCCGAACCGGCGAACAGACCGACGCGCTGTCCCACGCCCAGCGTCATCAACCCGTCGATGGCTCGCACGCCGGTCGCGAGGGGAGCCTCCACTGGACGTCGATCGAGCGCGGCTGGCGGGGCGCGATCCACCGGGACGCGCTCGAGTGGCCCGCGGAGTGGCTCGCCCAACGGGCGCCCGAGGCCATCGAGGACGCGCCCCAGCATGCTGGCGCCGACGTTGACCTGAAGCGGAGTGCCGAGGCTCTCCACCGGGTCATCCGGGCCAACACCGTCGAGGCTACCCAGTGGCATCGCGACCACCTCCCCCTCGACGAACCCGACGATCTCCGCCTCCAGCGGTTCGCCTCGCCGGCGCACCAGCACGACGTCCCCGACGCGTCCCCCAGGAAGGCTGGCGCGCAGCGACAGGCCGGTCACGGCCCTGACTTTGCCGTGCGGACGCAACGTCGAAGTAGTGGCGAGGCTGGCCTTCAGGGCATCGATGTCCACCTCGCAAGGTTAGCCCAGCGACGACACCAAGCATAAGAGTTGCCCAGGAACTGGGCTCGATGACACGCTTTTGAAGCATGACCCGTCAAACCCTTGCCTCCAGGCCGAGTCGAGTTGCTCCACGCGCAGCCAGGCGGCCGAGCCGCAGCCTGGCCGTGACGCTGGGCGCGCTGGGGCTCGTCGCCCTGAGCGCCTCGGGATGTCGCGCTTCGTTGAGCGCCAACGCGAACATCAACGCAGGCGAGGAGCAGGAGACCAAGGACTTCGACGAACCGCTCACGCCGGTCGACCGGAGCCTGGACGAGGCCCCGTTGGAGGGCGACTATGCCCTGCTCGGCGCGCGCCACGACGTTGGGCTGACGGATGAGGCGAAGAAGACCGCCTCACCTTGCAGCTGCCTGGCGCTCAAGCTGGGGCAACCGACGGATCCCAGCTTCGTCTGGCAAGGGCCGATCCCGCGTACCGACCCGAGTAGCCAGCTCGTACTGGGCTTGAGCTCCGAAGGACAGACCTGCCAGGGCGAGCCGGAGGACAGCCTGGGAGCCTCGTACTGGGGCTTCAAGCAAGACGGCGACGACATCATCGTCATCGTGGAGAACGCGCGCTTCGGTCGTCCGCTGACCTCAGGGGCCATCATCCCAAAGCCCCTGGGTGATGGTCACATCTACCTCAGGCCGGCGTCGAGTTCGGTACCCTACGGAAAGCCTCCGAGCGGCGAGAAGTACTGCCGCCTGCTCTAGCAGGCTGGTTCTTGACCGGTAGCGGTGTCTCTCGACCCGCCGCCAGCGACACGGTTCGTCAAGCGACGTTCAGGCGAACTCGATACTGGCCATCGCCTCGAGGATCTGCGCGCGCTGGGTGGACAGCTTCTCGCCAAGGTAGCGCCGGACGTACTGCGCGAACTGGTCCTTGGCCAGCGGCTCGCAGAGCTGCGCCGCAGCGAACTGAATACCCCGCCGGAAGTCGGCTGCGGTCTGGTAGCGCTGCTCCCGATCCCGCCGCAGCGCGCCGTGGATCACGTCTGCCAGGGGTTTGGGCACGCTACGAGGCAGGGGCGTGTAGGGCGCCCCCAGCTTGAGCTGTTGAAACACCTCGAGCATCGAGCCCTGGTAGGGGGTCCGCCCAGTTACCATACGGTAAAGAACGACCCCGGCCGCCCAGACGTCGGCACGCCGGTCGATCTTCAGGCGCATCGCCTGCTCCGGCGCCATGTAGGTGACCTTGCCCTTGTACACGCCCGTGCCGGTTTGCTCACTCAGGCGATCGACGGCGGTCGCGACCCCGAAGTCGATGAGTTTCACGTCCCCGCTGGCGCCCGTGACGATGTTCGCGGGAGAGACGTCGCGGTGGATGACACCAGCCAACTCACCACGCTCGTTGCGCAGCTCATGGGCCACGTGCAAGCCCAAGCAACACTCTCCAACTATCCGCAACATCACGTTGAGCGGCAGCTGCTCCCCTCGGCTGGTCACCTCGGTCATCAGCTGCCCGAGGCTGTCTCCGTCGATCCACTCGAGGGCGACATAGGGCAAGCCGTAGTGCAAGCCAACGTCACGCACCTCGATCACGTTCGGGTGGTGAATCGCGGTGAGCAGGCCCACCTCGTCCAGGAACATGCTGACGAACGCATGGTCACCGCAGAGGTGTGGCAGCATCGTCTTGATGGCCACCAGCTCTGGACGCCCATCACTTGCTTTCCGCGCGGCAACCCAGATCGTCGCCATGCCCCCCTGCGCGAGCTTCATCAGCAACGTGAATTCGCCGAGCAGGTCGCCCGCGCGAAGCCGCAGCTCGGACATCGGCAGCGGAGTGCGAGAGGTCGCTTCAACGACCCGCGCCCAACGCATGCTGATTGGGTTCTCGCTGTCCATCACCGGAGCCACAAGCCTAGCGCGCGGGACGACGAGATTCGTGTGAGAAAGCACATTCCAGCGGGCACCCGAAGACGCCTCGCGTGTTGGTCTCCGTGAGGAGACGAACGTGCGTTTGGCGTTGTCCGCTGGTCGCAGCAGGAGTCCGGACACGGCTTCGAAACCCAATCGCCACCTGACGAGGCGAGCCAAGCGCCCAGCGCTCGCCCTGACCTGGCGGGACGGTTGTTCGGCGCGAGCCACTGGCGATTTCTCTGCAGGCATTATCCTGCAGATGCTCCACCCTCCGGCTGCAACATGTACCGCTTACGAGATCGGCTTGGGGGGTGGCCCCTTCAGCCTGGATTCCGATGGTTTTTGTCACCTGCACGATCCCAATGCTTGATTGGGGGGGAGGGGCACCGCTCCACGAGCGTCGAGCAACGCATCCAGCGGGGAGAATCAGCGCCGGATCCAGGATTGCAGCCGACTTGACCAATCGACGCCCTTGTCGTCAGGCTTCGCGAACTCGACACCGAATCGTTACGTCGAGGCTTATCCCACCCGCTGGGTGACCAACTTCGGGGACGACACGATGCGCACACTCAGACTGCTTTCCATTGGCTCTGTCTGCCTCCTCAGCACCACCGTCTGGCTCGGCGGCTGCAGCAGCGACGACGACGGTGGAGGCTCGGGTGGCAGTGGTGGGTCTGGAGCGGGTGGTTCGGGTGGCACCAGCGGCGGCTCGGGTGGCAGCGGCGCGAGCGCTGGCACCAGCGCGAGTGGTGGCTCGGGTGGCGCCGTGAATGGTGGCGCCGGCGGTTCGACTGGTGGCAGCGCCGGCGCGACGACGGGGGGCACCGGTGGCGGTTCCGCGGGGTCTGGAACCGGGGGAAGCGGCGGAGCTGCCAACGCGGCGGAAGCGTTTTGTGCGAAGTACGAGACGGTGTGCACCTACGGGGGCGCTGACCGTTACGCGGACGAGACGGCCTGCATCAGCGCGTACGAGGGCTACGATTCGATGAGGCAGGGCTGCGTCGAGAAGCACCTGCAGAACGCCGTGGACGAGAGCAACCCCACGCTCCACTGCCCACACGCAACGGGTCAAGCTCCCTGCAACTGAGGGGCGCCACGGATCCGACCTCCCCTCGGCTTTCACCAGCTGACCAGAGCGAAGCTCCAGGGGTCTGATCCCAAAGTCAGGCGCGCCGGAAATCTCGGATCGAAACAGTCTCGAAACCGGTCTTCGGTGGGTTCGAGAGTCTCGAGCGGGATGCTCTTTCAGCGGCTGTTCGCGGCAGGGAAAAATTCCCCGGCCGCCAGTCCCGATCGCTCGCTCACAACGTTCTGCTCTATTTCCGTGCAGCGAATGTCCACGCTTTCGAACCAGCTCGCCCGCCCAGTATTCCCGCTCTCCGCTCGCCAGGCGAACGCGAGTCCAGATTTTCCAAACGCGAGCATCGGAGAAGCCTGCCCGCGGTGAGAGCGCGCAGGGGCTGAGCCCCTGACATGAATGTCATAGCTGGAATCCGCACGGCATTACCAAGCGCCGCCTCAAGGAAACGAGCGCTCAGATCTTGCAGCCAAAAAAAGCTGCATACGAGTTGACCTTGTGCAGTCCAATTGGTCAGGCTGCGCTACAGTACGAACGGTCGAGCTGTTGGCATAGTGCTAGCAGAAGCGTTGAACGCTCGGGCTGGTCCCGGGGGTTCACCTCGATGAGAAGCGTCCGTGGAGGCGCAATCAAAGAACGCTTCGCACTGATGGGTAAACGATCAGTACGAACGGTCCGCTCGAGTCACGGCAACGGGACACGGGCATGGTCCCACCCCACCAAAGGTGTGAACCAACAACATTTCCACACGGAGTAGACTAAGCATGAAACACAAGGTCCTTAACATCGGGGCACTCCTGCTCTGCGCTGGCGCTCTGGCCCTGGTTGGCTGTAGCGATGACGACG
>JAGQIY010000277.1 GCA_020430865.1 Myxococcales bacterium | reverse complement strand
GCCTCGGATGCGCATGATGGCATTCCGGAAGGCCGCCGCTCCTCCGCTGCGTGTATCGCTTCTTCGGAGCGGCAGGTCTTCCGCGCTACCTGGTCATGCCTCGGATGCGCATGATGGCATTCCGGAAACCCGCCGCTCCTCCGAAGTGCTGCCTCACGCGGGCGTGGCGGGCGTCATCGTCGTACTCGACGTAGAGGTTGAGTTCGGCGCGCACGACGGCGTTGAGCACGAACTGCTTCGCGGCGCGATTGTCGAAGCCCTTGTTCGCGCTCTTCACGCGGTCGAGCAGTGAGGCGACCGCGTCGTCCCCTTCACCATGCGCCTTGAACCGCGCGTCGACCTCGAGGTTGCCTACCAGGCTCGGCTCGCTGGCAGTGCCGAACTGGTAGAGGGCGTCGAGCTCGCTCGCGCTCAGTGTGCCGTCGCCGTCGCTGTCGCCGAACACCAGCTCGTCATCGGCGTCTCCGTCGCCGTTCAAATCGAACTCGGCGAAGCGCTCGCTCAGGGTGTAGACGAACAGCGGCTTGGGGCGCGTGTCGAAGTCGTCGTTGGCATCCAGCGCCACTCGCACTCCTCGCACCAGGGCTTGCTTCTGATGGATCGACTCCGTGCTACCGTCCTCCTTCAGGCGCGTGCCGTACACGTGCTTCATGAGGGTGTTGTCGTCGCTCGCGTCGCTCTGGCTGGACTCGCTGCCTTGGCGATCGTCGGTGTTCACCTTGCCGTCGTCGTTCTCGTCCAGCGTGTAGCGGACGACCTCCATCTTGCGCAGGAGGTCGAGCGGCAGCTTGGCCGCCTTGTCTCCAAGCTCGAGGTAATGAGCGAAGTAGTCTGCGGCGCCCTTCGTTGCCTTGTGCTTGCCCCAGCCCTTGCCCTTGGGTAGCGCCAGACCTTTGTACAGGTCCGGGAACTTGAACCTCGCGCCTCCGTAGTTCCACGCGCTCTGAGTCGTGAGCGGCGTGAACAGATCCGTGTCGTCGGCATAGAACGCGAGCTCGAAGGGCGCGGCGACCAGGATCAGGGAGAAGCTCGTCGGTTGCTTGGCCTTGGGCTTGGCTGCGCGGCGGATCCCGCAGTCGTCGCTGAGCAGGCGGAGCTCCTTGACGAAGGCTTTGCCCTGCTCCTTGATGCTGGGCTCTGGTTTCTCCTGAGCCTGAGCCGCGGAAGTCACGAGCAGAGAAGTCAGCCCAAGCGCGAGCCAGCGCCGCCCGCTCGCCACTTTCAACGATGCCATCGTGCGAGAGTGTCACATGGAAGGGCAGGTGTCGCCAGTCTCCCCGAGCCGGTTCGGGCGCTGAGTTCAGCGCCCAGCGCTGGCTCCTCGAGCTCGCTTCTTCTGTTGAATGTCCGGGCGGCAGCTCCGTCGAACGCGGACTAGTCGTCTCCACAGGCGCCACCCGGCGCGTTCTCTTCCAGCCATTTCCAGGCGTGAACGCACTCGCCGGCGACGGCGGCGGCGAAGATCTTCGCGGCGCCGGGCGCTCGCAGGGCGACGGCGCCACCCAGGATCTTGCACAGCAGGTCGTTGGTTCTCAAGCGCCGTTCACACAGGTCGGACCTGACGGGTTGCTTCGCGGAAACATTGGCCGCCAGGTGTTGCGCGCCCTTGGTCAGGGTCGACGAGTCGTCTGCTGCCTTCTGGCTGGCTGGGCTGCTCGCCATGCGCTGCTCGCGCGCGCTCGATACGCTGCGCGCTTCGCTCGAGTCGTCGTCAGGGGCCTTGCACAGGCCCAGTTGCTGGTCGTAGTGGCGGGATGCGGCACGGACGGAGTCGGTCATGGGTCGTCCTTCGGCGGCTCATCGCTGCAGTTGCCGGGGAAATCGCCGCGCTCAGCGTCTACGGCGCGGGCCCGGCCGGCGACGTGTGGGGAGCGGCAGTGGCGTGCCCAGCTCTCCGCTCACCCCCACCTCGGGCGCTCCCCGGGGATCCCGGGCGAAGCCGCTGCCTACCGTCAGGCTATCCGGGCGGAAATCCATTGCGGCGAGATCTGCTGCGGTGATCACGCTCCCCGGTGCGCGTTGCACCAGGGCTTCGACCAGGGCGTCCAGCTCGCGTTCGTTGCCCGGCCACGAGTGCTCGATCAACAGTGCGACTACTCGCGGCTCGACTCCGAGGGGTTCGCCGCGCTGCCGCAGGCCTTCTCGAGCCAGGCGCTCGATCAGCATTGGCCGCAGCTCTTCGGCACGCTCCGCCAGGCTCGGCAGCCTGACCCGCGCAGCCTCGACGGCGCGTCCGAGTCGACCGCTGAGCGCGCTGGACGCCTGCTCGGCGCCGCGCGACAGCACCAACAGGAACTCGCCGCTCCGGGCGCGCATCGCCAGATCATCCTGGATGTGTTCCGGTAGCGCTGCGGCGTCGAGCACCATCAGCGTGCCGCGCAGAGCCAGAACACAAGGAGAGGTCTCGCTGGCCCAAGCGAGCGGTGCGTGGAACTCACTGCGAGTCGCGTCGATCACCACGAAGCGTGCCCCACTGCGTGGCCCGTCGAGGTGCAGGCGCGCGGCCCACGGAACTGGGTCGACGCCCCGTGGGTGCTCGATCAGGAGCGCCCCCGCCGCTAGCTCGCCCGATCGGCGCGCGAGCCGGCCGAGCTCGTCCAGGGCAACGCGACTCGCTGGGCTGTAGCCAACGCCCGTCAGGGGCTGAGCGAGAAGCTGGGTGTGTCGGCGGTTCACGTCACCCTCGGCGTCCAGGGCGCGTTCGAGCTCCGCGCGCTTCGCCTCGAGCTGCTCCATCTCGGCCCGCGCGAGCAGCTCGCGTTGTTGTGAGCGACTGAGGGCAGCCGCGACCCCCATCAACGCGCTGATACGGTCAGCGAGATTGCGAATCGCGCGGGCTTCTTCCAGGCTCATCGGTGCCGTTCGATTGCCGCGGGGAAGCAGGATGAAGCCGGTCGGGCCCTCTTCTTCGCTGATCAAGGTCGCGCTGAAAGCGTTGCGGCTGTCGAACCAATCGAGCAAAGGACGCACGTCGGGGCGGCGGATCTGCACCACGCGCAACGTCTCCGCGCGCAGCGTGCGCTCCGGTTCGGCGCTGGCAAGGTCGAAGAGGGAGGCCGGAGCCTCTGCTGGCGCGCGGTGGAGATAGCCAGCGATGTCCACGCTGAGCGCTTCAGCGGGATCGACCTGCCACAGCTCCGGGCGATTCCCTGGCATCGAGCTGGTCTTGCTCAGGGCTTCCAGCGTGCGCTGGATCGCGGTCTGTGGCTCCGGCTCGAGCGCGCGCTCGGTGGCGCGCTCGATCGCATCGAGCCAGCGCGACTGCTCCGGCCCCAGAGGCCGCGCCACGGCGCGCGCGAGTAGACCGACAGCGATGCTCAAGACCGAGCTGCCGAGGACGATTGTGCCCGCGTACATCGGGGCTTGCCGCGCGGCAACGCCTGCGAGGAGCGTGACCGGAGACCCCATCAGCATCACCGCCAGCACGCCCCTGAGCCCCTTGCTCACGCTGGTAGGCTCGCTGGTCGTCGCCGTCCAGGTGGTGGCGAAGGCAGCCATCAGCAGGGCGATCGGCAACACGCGGTCGGGGGGGGCGACGTCGAGCAGCGCAGCTGGGACCGCGACGAGGAACGCCGTCGTGGACAAAGCGAGCGCACCCGCCGCGCGGTCCGCCACCCCCAGCTCGAGGCGCCGCAGCACGCGGAGCCTCCAGGCTGCCGCGACCAGCACCAACAGACTGCCGATGCCCGCGGTCGTGGTGGCGTAGTCGCTAGCCAGGGGGGCGAGGCGACTCGCACCGCTGGAGGTGAGCGCCCGACTCAGGGGCAGCGCAATGGCAATTCCCCAGAGAAATGTTACCAGGCCTGCCGCGTCCAGCGATCGCGTCGAGGGTGGGGGAGAGAGCAGTCCCTTCACGGGCACGATTCGCTCGGCTGGTGCGAGCAATCGACCCGCCGTCGAGATGCGCGCGAGAGCGACCAGCGCTGCGACGGCTGCGACGCCGACGCCCAGGTTGGCTGCGGCGTCTAGCTCCGGGCGTCCAGCGGGACCCGTGCGCGCCATCCCCCACATGCATCCACCCCAGATCACTGCTCTCAGCGCACGCCGAGCGCTGGGGTCGATGTCGTCCTCGCCTTGCACCGGAGCGGCCGTGCGGCGCCAGCTCAGGATCAGGAAGAGGGGCAGCAGGATCAGCGCGGTCCACGCGCTCCAGCTGTCCTTGGCCAACGCCGCGGCGGAGCCCACGTAGAGCAGCGACCCTACGGGCAGAAACAGCGGGCGCCAGCGAGCGAGCACTCGCGGACCATAGCCGAGCCGCGTCGGACGGGCCAACGCGCGGCGCTCGCTGGGCGGCTGGCAGGGGGGGGCCTCCGAGCCGGGACGCTAGGCGAGCGAGCAACGTCGTTCGTCAGCTATTTCGCCGATTTCTTGGGGTCGGCTGCGGGCGTCTTGGCGTCCGTTCGGGCGGCGAAGCGCGCCTCTGGTCCAGGTGGGGAGTAGATCTGAAGTGCGACCACGGGCTGGTCTCCGTTGCCCTCGAAGCGATGAGTGCCGCCGGGAGCGAGGTGCACGACGCTGCCCGCCTTGAGTTCCATTTCCGCGGGGCCGGCGTGGAGCGTGCCCGCACCCTGGAGGATCGCGACGTGCTCCCACTCGGTCTCGTGTGCGTGCTCCGGGACCCGCATGTCGGCGCCGCCCTCGAGGATCTGCAGCGCCCCCAGGCGTCTCGCACTCTGGCGCATGCTGAGCCGCACCTGCAACGCGCCGCCCTGGTTCGGCACGGCGGCCAGCTCGTTCAGCTGAGTACGCTCGATGTTCCCGGGGCGCTTCTTCCAGCGCACCTCCCAGGGCTTGGCCTTGGCGGCTTCGATGGCCTGCGCGAGACTCTCCTTGCTGGTCACGACGGCGATCAGGAGTTGGCTGTCTTCGCTCGCTCGCACGGTCGCGCCACCCCCAGGGACGTGAGCCAGGGTCCAAGGCTCCAAGCCCTGTGGCGTGCCGCCGTCGTCTCCGGTGACCAACGCCTTGCCGACGGTCCCGAGCAGCCAGTATTCGAGGTTCTGGTGTCGAGGCAGCACGAGCGTGTTTCCCTGGGGGATCTTCTCCGTCCAGAGCCAGGCGGGGCCGCCCTGTGCACCCATCGCGGGCGTGTTCAGTGCCGCGCTGCTGCCCGTCGCCGGTTTGCCCTTCAGGCCGACCCACGTCGTGTCCGGTACCCAATCCCTGAGCAAGCAGGTCTTCGCCTTGCACTCGCTCAGCGCGCCGAGCTGCGGGATGCTGGCTGGCAGCTCTGCGGAGACGCTGGCGTGCTTCGCGCTCGCGGGCGCGCCAGTCTCTGGGCCGAAGTCGTCGTCCTCGTCGATGACCTCGTCATCGAGATCGTTCACCTCCGGAAACGGGATGTACGGCAGGCCTCCGCTGGGACCTGGTGGCGGGTACTGCGACTCGGGTGCAGTCGCGCTGCAGCCGAGCGCGAGTCCAGCCGAGAGCCAAAGCGTGCTGAGGCGCGAGAGCGTCGCCGCGCCGACGAGAGAGGCCCTGAGAGACATGGCGCGTAGTGTCTCGGATCGAAATCTGGTTGGCTAGCGCAGCATCCTGCGGTGGTGCCGTGTTCGCGTCAGGGCCAGTCACCCCGCGCTCGGGAGTCGAGCGACGACCCCACCCCGCACGCCGAGCTGCCAGCACCGGCTCAGAAGCCACGGCAAAGGTGAATGATGTCGGGTAGTTTGGAATCGAGTCGCATGCCCCACGGCGACTCGCTGGGCACCCCGGCACCACATGCGTTGCAGACGCCTGAGAGTGGCGCTATCCGCGGCGGTCCCCCGGAAGCACACTCGGGGTAGCTCGATGCGCGGGTCGCCGCGCGCTGACGACTGTTCGCGCCCCTGGTGCGATCGAGCTTCGAACGAGATCTGTGATGAAGAAGACCTACATCCTCGACACCAACGTTCTGCTCCACGACCCATACGCGATCTTCAAGTTCGAGGACAACGACCTGGTCTTGCCGATCTACGTGATCGAAGAGATCGACCAATTCAAGCGCGACACCTCCGAACGTGGTCGCAACGCGCGGACGATATCCCGGCTGCTCGATGGATTGCGCGAACGCAACGGCTCGCTGTCCGAGGGCGTCAAGTTGGGCGAGGAGGGTACGCTCCGCGTTCACGTTCCCACCAAGCGCCCGCAACTCGCCATCGCGTTGAACCCCGACTCGGGCGATCATGCGATCTTGCAGACCGCGCTCGAACTCAGGGACCACAACCCGAACCAGCCCACCATCTTCATCACGATGGACGTCAATCTTAGAATCCGCGCGGATACGCTTGGGCTGAGGACGGAGGTCTACGAGAACCAAGCCGTCGAGCCGGAGCAGCTCGACAGCGGCGTGGTGGAGATCGCGCTCTCCGCCAACGACTTCGACCGTTACTTCGAGACCGGCGAGATCCGTCCGACGGAGGATCTACACCTCTACCCGAACGTGTGCGTGATGCTCCGCGATGACAGCCCGCGCTCGCGCACGGCGCTTGGGCGCTATCACGCAGACAAGGGCACCGTCCGGGCTCTCCTCACCCCCCGGGAAGGCCTGATGGGGATCCGTCCGCGCAACCGGGAGCAGTCCTTCGCCCTCGACTTGCTGTTGGACGATTCCATCCGGCTCGTGACGTTGGTTGGTATGGCCGGCACCGGGAAGACGATGCTGGCGCTAGCCGCGGGGCTCAAGCGTGTGGTGGAGGATGGCGTCTACGCGCGGCTCTTGGTGAGTCGACCCGTGATGCCGATGGGGCGCGACCTCGGGTTCTTGCCTGGCGATATCAACGAAAAGCTCGGGCCCTGGATGCAGCCCATCTTCGACAACCTGGAGTTCTTGTTGGTGGCCAGTGGTGGCAAGCGACGCAACATCCGGGGCATCGACGAGCTGGTGCAGAACGGCCAGATCGAGGTGGAGCCGCTGACGTACATTCGTGGTCGCAGCCTTCCCCAACAGTACGTGATCGTGGACGAAGCACAGAACCTCACGCCTCACGAGGTCAAGACCGTGATCACGCGTTGCGGTGAGGGCACGAAGATCGTGCTCACCGGCGATCCCTTCCAGATCGACAACCCCTACGTTGACAGCGCCACCAACGGCCTGAGTGTGAGCGCCGATCGGCTACGAGGCGAGCAGATCACAGGGCACATTCTGCTTCAGAAGGGTGAGCGCAGCGAGCTCGCGAACATCGCCGCCAGCAAGCTATGACCACGCGCTTCGTCGCGTCTCCGCTAGGAAACACTCCGCAGCCCGAGCTCTTCGAGCTATGTGCGCTCGATGCTTTCCTGTTGCGGGTCGAGGCCGAGGTGCGCTTGCTGGACCGGGTGCGCCCGCGCAACGCGGTGCGGACGCTGGCCAAGGTGCGACACAGCTTCTTGACTGGTCGTCCCCGACCTCCGCAGCATCCGCGCTTCGAGACGCCTGGATTCGGTGAACTCCGACGCCTGCTGGAGCACCTCGCGCGGCGACTCGAGTGCGCGGGCCCCTGGGGGGAGCTGTACGCAGAGCGCGTGCTGGAGCTGGAGCTGGAGGCCGCCATCGTGGACGCGCTCGGCACGCCCGCCATGCGCCCGCTCGCAGCCAGACGGTTCCCGGAGGATTCGGGGGTCGCGGGACATCAGGCTCGTGTATGGGCGCAGGCGTGGCTCGAGCCTCCCGACCTGGACGCCGACGAAGCACGCTTTCTGAGCGACGACCTCGATGCCCCCGAGAGCCTCGTTCGGCAGCTGGAGCAGAGCCTCGCAAGCCACGGACTCGACGTACGTATCCAGCTCGAGCCGGATCTGCAGTCGCGCGCCGCGGTGGGACAGGGGCTGATCTACGTGAAACCCGGGCAGTGGCTGACGGAGCGCGCAGCGCGACGTCTGGTGGTGCACGAGGTGCAGGGGCATGTGCTGCCTCGGGAAGCGGCGCGCAAGCTGCATGGTGGCCTGTTCCTCGTTGGTAGTCGCGGCGGGTCGGACGATGAGGAAGGGCGGGCGCTGTTGCTCGAGAAGCGCTGCGGCTTGCTGGACGCCGAGCGTCGCTTCGAGCTCGCCTTGCGACACGAAGCGGCACGGCAGGCTCGCGCGGGAGCGGATTTCGTCGATCTGGCCCAGCGAGTCATCGCCCTCGGCGCCGAGCTGGACGACGCGTTGAGGATCGCCGAGCGTGCTCAGCGCGGCGGAGGTCTGGGGCGGGAGCTCGTCTACTTGCCGGCGCTGCATCGCGTGGAGCAGGCGCTCGCCGCAGAACCGGAGCTCGAGGCCTGGCTGGAACGGGGCCGCGTCAGCCTGTTCGCCGCGCGCTCCTTGGCGGAGCTGGGCCCAGCGCCACTTCGCCTGGCTGCCTGAATCACAGGTCCAGCTCGACTACCACCGGCGCGTGATCCGATGGCTTGGCTTGCTTGCGGACCGTCTTGTCGATGTGAGCCGCGGTACAGCGTGGTCTGAGCTGCTCGCTCAGCAGGATCAAGTCGATACGGAGTCCGAGGTTGCGTCGGAACATTCCTGCGCGGTAATCCCACCAGCTGTACAGCCCTCCCTCGTCGTGATGCAGGCGAAAGGCATCCACGAGTCCAAGGCTCATCAGATCCCTGAGCGCGGCGTGTTCGTCTGGGTGAAAATGCAGCTGGCCGCGCATCGCTTCGACGTCGTAGACGTCCCGTTCGTCGGGGGCGATGTTGTAGTCACCGCACAGCACCACGCCCTTCTTGCCTCGGCCGCGCTCGATGTCGTGAGAGACGGTCCGCTTGAAGTCGGCGAGCCAGCGCTTCTTCTTCTCGAAATCGGGATGCTCGACGCCTTTGCCGTTGGGCACGTAGGCCGAGTAGATCCGCACGCCCTTCACCGTCACCGCCAGCAGACGCTTGTCGTCCTCCGGAGGCGCGTCGAGGAGGCCCGCCTGAACGTCGGTCAACACCCGGGAGGTTGCGATGGCGACCCCGTTGTAGGTCTTCTGGCCGCTGATCGCGACGCCGTAGCCAATGCGCTGAAACTCCTCGGTAGGGAACTCCTCGTCCTCGACCTTCGTCTCCTGCATGCAGACCACGTCTGGCTGCGTTCGGTCCATCCACTCCAGCACCTGGCCCAAGCGGGCCCGGATGGAGTTCACATTCCAAGTTACGATCTTCATCCCAGACTACTCGACGTGACCACGTCCTTCGGGAAGTCCCAGTGCCCCCGCATACACCGCGTGACCCTGTGTGGCCAGGCCAGCAGCCAGCTCGCCCCACGATCCGCTCGTGAGGCGTCGAGAATGGGCTCGCCGGGTCGTTTGGCAGTGGTCGATGACCCAAAGAGGTCCCACAAACGCGCGGGCTCGTGTCACTTCTTCTCAGCTACGCTCTCTCGACGCTCTCGCTTCGCGCCCCGTGGGCGCCATCTGCGATGCCCAACTGGGCAGGGCTTGCGCTTCCTCGGGGAGTACCGTGCATCGGGGGTCGTCACGGAGCGAGGTTTTCTGTAGTGATCCCGTAGGGCTTGT
The DNA here is from genome assembly GCA_020430865.1 of Myxococcales bacterium. The sequence goes on along the minus strand of JAGQIY010000277.1, from coordinate 8,013 downwards.
TTCAGACTCCGGGCGCGCTGGTCGCGCTCGCGCCCACGCCGCACGCATCATGAGGACTCGAAAATTGCCGTCGCCGCGCCGCACTCTCGCCTCTCAGCTCGTCTCCCGTGCGCACCCGCACGCCCGATCGCGGCTGCGTCGTGGGACCTCCGTGGGACTCCTTGCCGCGCTCACGCTCGCTTCCATGACCGCCGCCGCGCAAGACGAGGGCAGCGGTGCTGTGCCGAGCGGTAGCTCGGGCGCCGTGGTCAAGCCGGCCAAGGACGATCCCAAGACGGCGAAGAAGCCGCAGCTGGTGCCCCCGAAGCTGCTGAAGTTCGCGTCCGCGCCGTACCCCGAGGAAGCGCAAGAGAAAGGGATCCAGGCCGACGTCATCCTCGAACTCACGATTGATCAAGAGGGCAAGGTCACCGAAGCCAAGAGCGTCGAGCCAGTGGGCAACGGCTTCGATGAAGCCGCAGAGGCAGCCGCGCTGAAGTTCGTGTTCGAGCCAGCCACCAAGGACGGCAAGCCGATTCCAGCGAAGATTCGCTACAAGTACTCCTTCACGCTCACCCCCGCAGAGCCCGAGAAGCCTTCGCCGGAAGGGCCAAAGAAGCCTGCGGTCCCTGACACCGGGAACATCGGCGGCTCGCTGCGCATCGCAGGTACCAAGGGCCCGCTGGCCGGCGCCCAGATCCTGATCACCAGCAACGCCGGCATCCAGACCGGCACGACCACTGACGGCGAAGGCCGCTGGAAGATCGAAGGGTTGCCGCCTGGAAAATACGACGTCGAGATTTCTTCTCCCGGTTTCACCACGGGCAAGTTCCCCTTCGAGATCGAGCCCGGAAAGGAGTACGACTTCGACTACGCGCTGCCCCCCGAGGTCGAGGGCGAAGAGGTCACGATCCAGGGCGTACGCCCGCCCCGTGAGGTCACGCGACGCACGGTCGAGCGCCGGGAGATCGCGCGTATCCCCGGCACCAGCGGTGACGCACTGCGATCCATTCAGAGCTTGCCAGGCGTGGCTCGCCCGCCTGGCCTGGCCGGGCTCTTGATCGTGCGTGGCTCGGCACCTCAGGACACGGCGACCTTCGTCGACGGCTCCGAGGTCCCACTGATTTACCACTTCGGTGGGCTATCCAGCGTCGTTCCAACAGAGCTCCTGGATCGAATCGACTTCTACCCTGGCAACTTCAGCGCCCGCTACGGCCGCGTGATGGGCGGTATCGTGGACGTTGCGCTGCGCGAACCGGACATCAGCTGCACGGGTCCATACGGAAAGGCCTCGGACAAGAAGGGCTGCTATCACGGCATGGCGCAGGTCGACCTGATCGACGCGCGTCTGCTGGTGCAGGGCCCGTTGGGTCCGCTGAAGAACTGGAGCTTCGCCGCCGCAGGACGCCGCAGCTGGTTCGATCTCTGGTTGAAACCCGTGCTCGAGGAAGCTGGCGCGGGCGTCACCAGCGCACCCGTCTACGACGATTACCAGTTCATCGTCGATCACAAGCCTGACGCGAACTCGCGCCTGTCCATGCGCTTCTACGGCTCCCACGACGAGCTGGAGATCCTGATCAAGGACCCTGCGGCGCAGGACCCGGCGTTCGGAGGAAATCTGTCGTTCTCCACCAGCTTCTGGCGTGGCCAGATGCTGTACGAGACGCAGCTCAGCAAGGACCTCGAGCTGAATACGATGCTCTCGGTCGGGGAGACGAATCTGGCGTTCTCGGTCTCGAGCTTCCTGTTCGACTTGAACCTGGTTCCGATCGAGACCCGCAGCGAGTTTGGCTGGACGCTGACCAAGGGCGCCAAGCTCAACGTCGGGACGGATATCCAGATCGTGCCGTTCGAGGTCGTGGTGCGCGCGCCGCAGCCGCCGCGGCCCGGTGAACCCGATCCGGGGCCCTTCGTTACCAAGCCGCCGCTGGAGCAGCGCCAGAAGGGTACGGGTTATCGACCCGCGTGGTACGCCGAGGCCGAGGTCACGCCGACACCCCGCTTGCGCGTGGTCCCTGGCTTGCGCCTGGACTTTGCGCGGGACTCCGGTCACTCGGATCTCTCACCACGGGTCAACGCGCGCTACGACATCGTCAATCCGACGCTGGACGGGGACGAGGAAGCCGGCAAGCTCGCCCTGCGAACGACCGTGAAGGGCGGCGTCGGTGTGTTCCGTCAGCCACCTCAGTTCCAAGAGACCGACGACGTGTTCGGTACCCCCGGACTCGAGTCGAACCAGGCCCTGCACTACACCCTCGGGGTCGAGCAGGAGTTCACGCGCCACATCGAGCTGAGCGTGGAGGGCTTCTACAAGGACCTGACGAACCTGGTGAGTCGTCAGGCGGCGGACGCCGGGGGATTCGATTATGGGAACCAGGGTACGGGCTACACCATGGGCCTGGAGACCCTGCTGAAGTACAAGCCCGACAAGCACTTCTTCGGCTGGGTGGCGTACACGCTGAGCCGCAGTGTCCGGCAAGAGAGCCCTGAGGAGGAGGAGTACCTCTTTCAGTACGACCAGACCCACAACCTCACGATGCTGGGCAGCTACCGCCTCGGCCGCGGCTGGGAGTTCGGCGCGCGCTTCCGTGTCATCTCGGGATCACTGGATACGCCGGCGCTCAGTGAACCAGCGCTCACCGCGTTGTACGCCGCCGACGCTGGCGCTTACACGCCGATTCAGGCAGCACCGTTCAGCGAGCGGCTGCCGCTCTTTCATCAGTTAGATATCCGTGTGGATAAGCGGTGGCAGTTTCGAGACTGGCGCTTGTCGGCGTACCTGGACGTGCAGAACGTCTACAACAACGCGGCGCGAGAGGCGATTCTGTACAACTACAACTTCAGTCGCCGGAGCTACCAACAGGGGCTACCATTGATCCCGAGCCTCGGCGTGCGAGGTGAGTTCTGATGTTTGCCAAGCGACACATCGATACATCGAAGCTTCAAGAGCGCGTCTCCAGCGCTCGGAGAGGTACCTCCCTCGGTCTGTGCCTGGCCGTGGCAACGGGTGCCCTGTCCATCGGCTGTGGTGCTGAGTTCGATCCCCCCAGTGAGATCAACTCTCTGCGTGTCCTCGCGGTACAGAAGGACAAGCCGTACCCCCAGCCGGGAGATGACGTGAACGTCAGCATGCTGTGGTACGACGGCAGCGACGAAGCACCGCGTCCGGTGCAGGTCACGTGGTTCAGCGGCTGCTTCAACCCGCCTGGCGACTTCTACTATGGCTGCTACGAGGCGCTCGCCAAGGGCTTGGCGGCGGTCGACGCGGGCCAGGCTCCTCCTCCGGGGTTCGGTTTCGGCACCGGGAACCAGTTCACCTTCAGCGTGCCTGACGACATCATCTCGTCTCGTCCCGTCTCGAAGGATCCCGATCTGATCCCCTATGGCTTGGCGTACGTGTTCTTCGCGGCTTGCGCGGGTGAGCTTGGGCCCGCCCCCGAGGGGCAGGAAGGCTTCCCCCTGGCTTGCTTCGGGGCCGACGGGAAGCAGGTCGGCGCGGAGGGCTTCGTCGCGGGCTACACTGGCGCCTACGTCTATGACGACTTCTCCAACGCCAATCCGGTGATCACGGGGTTCGAGTTCGACGACAAGGTGGTGCTCCCGGATTGCATCGGTGATGCTTGCCTCGCGGATCCGCCTCCTCCCACCGACGTCTGCGGCGAGGGGCTAGCCTGCGTGCCCGCATGCGAAGCGGACGGTGACCAGCAGGACTGCCCGGAGATCAAGATTCGGCCCTTGATCTCCAGCGACGTCGCGGAGCTCGACGACGTCGCCGCCGCCTCGGAGGGTCGCAAGGTGACCGAGCAGATGTGGATCAACTACTACGCCGAGAAGGGCGACTTCAAATCTGCCGTGCGTCTGCTGGCCGACGCCCAGAAGGGCTTCAACAGCGACTACGGCACGAGCTTCTATGCCCCGAAGGAGCCTGGCGACTACAAGCTCTGGGCGGTCGCCCACGACAACCGTGGCGGTACGGAGTGGGTGCGCATCACCGTGCGCGTCCAGTGACCGAGCCGGCGCGGTCGCGCTCGCCATCGATTGACAGGGTGTCTCCCGACACTCTGTCAATCGGCTAGCTGCATCCTGGAGCGAACACGTAGATCGTCGCGTTCGTTCCAGTGCTCACTGGAGGTGCCAGGACGTAGCCGAAGCGAAGCCCGCCCGCGACGCCGATCTGGTTGGTGGAGTAAGGGATGACGAAGCGGCTCGGATCCAGCATCAGCGTGGACCCACGAGTCACGATGTGGACCGCGGTCTGGTTCATGTTGGCGGGATCCGCGGCGGTCACCAGGGCCGTGGTCGAGTTGAGCATCGCGATCGGGCCACCGAGTCCCGAGTTGTACGGCTGCTCTGGATAGGTCTCGAGGTCCACGCGCTGAGAGCCGTCCAGACTCGTTGCGCTGCTGTCGACGAGCGGCCAGCGGAAGGTGACTCCGGTCGTGACCGGGCTTCCGGCGTCGTTGCGAATGACGATGTTGGTGCTCCACGCCAGCGAGCCATCGTTGCCGGACGCGAAGTTGTGGGCGCCCGAGCTGGTGGGGACCTCACCAGTTTGACCGTAAAGGTTCACCTCACCGTCGTTCTGAGCTTGAGGGGTGCCAGCAGAGCGCTCGAAGCTGAAGTAGGGCTCGAAGTTTCCGGTACTTGTCTCCGTGCGGAACGTAATCAGGCGTGTCCCGCTGGCTCCGATCACCCGCGCTCCCGAGGGGATACCGGCCGAAGTCTGCATCGTGATGGTGTCCGTGTTCATCAGCGGCGGGAGCAGGCGTGCCGCAGGGTAGAACTCACCAGAGTTGTTCAACACCAAGAAGAAGCCGTGGTCCGAGCTCGGATACACCGCGCTGATGCTGCGTGAGAAGCCCACACCCGCCGTATGCGTAGTGACGCTGGTCGACTTGGGGGCGGGGCGGTCGATCCAACCAAGCGACAAGCGACCTCCGGCGATCGGACCTTCCAACAGCACTCGGCCCGATGTCGCCGCGATGCGCGTGACCGCGAAAGGGGGTTGCTCGACGGTCAGCTCCTGGGGAGCCACGGGGTTCGTCATGTCCCAGGCCAGGATCCCCTTGGTCGCCGTGCCGACGAACAGCAGGTTGTCCAGCGTAGCGATGCAGAACTGCGCGTTGCCATTGCAGCCAACCTCATCACCCAGCGAGAACTGGTGAGCCTGGAAGCCGTAGGTGGTTGCGCTCATCTCGCAAGTCCCCGAGCCGCCGCAGACCTGGCCCGTGCAGCCCGTCGGCGGACACACCTCGTAGACGCACTCGCCCGCGACGCAGGTGGGGGAGAGGCAGGGATCCGTCGGGGCGCTGCACTCGCTGCCGTCCCCGCTGCAAGTACCTGCGTCAGGCAGGCCGCCGCCGGACCCGCCGCTCGACCCGGCCGAGCCGCCGCTGGCACCGTTGCCGCCAGAGCTTGTCCCCGCGGAACCACCCGAGGCTCCCCCGGACGACCCCCCAGCACCGGCGCTGCCACCGACGGAGCTATCGGCGCCACCGTCTCGATCCGAGCCCTTGCCAATCAGGCCCTCGTCGAGATCCAAGCTACAGGCGGCGAAGGCGAGTCCGCCCAGCGCGCCGCAGACCAAACCCAGCGAAGTAGAGCGTCGCATCAGAAATCCCCCTTTGCCCAGAGCTGCGCTGGTCCCAAGCCGACGCTCATCTTGCCTCTCGCACCGCCCTCGGACGCGCCAGGCTGCCAGAAGATCAACGTGATGCCGGCGGCGGTCAGCACCCCGCCAGCGATCAGCATGATGTTCGTTTGGGTTTGCAGGCCCTTCGCGTGGTCGAAGCTCTCACGGGTCGGTCCAGCGTTGTAGGCCGTCTCTGCGTCCTTGGCGGAGAGCCCGAGCAGCACGCCGCCTAGCACCGACGCCAGTCCCGCGCCTGCGCTGATGAATCCGACGGTTTTCCAGGGGGATTCTTCCTTGGGTTCCTCGACCACCACCGGCTGCAGCTTGGGTTCCTCGAGCTGCTTGGGCTTTGGCTCCTCCTTCGGCTGCTCCTCTGTCTTCGCCTCGGCGTCGAGCTCGAGGACGTCTCCCGCCTTCACTTCGATGTTTCGGCGCTCGACGGACCCATCCGCCCGCAAGATGAGCAGCACGTGGCTGCCCCCGGCGGCATGAAGACGCGCCGGAGCCTTGAACTCCGAGTGGTCATCGAGCTGAACCCGGGTGGTGTCCTCCCCAAGGACGGAGACGACGCCAAGGTCTGCTTCCAAGGCGTCGAGGCGCTCCCGCGCTCGCGCCGCCTGGGACTCGTTCAACTTCGGCGTAGCCAGGGCAAGCGCGAACGCATCCGCAGCGCGAGCCTGCTCTCCAGCGAGCTCCCACGCCTGAGCGGCGGTGTAGAGCGCCACGGCGTGGGGCCGAAGGCGGCTCGCGGCCTCGAAGTTGGTTGCCGCGTCGCGATAGCGCTCCTCACTGAGCGCGCGCTTCGCCTCGTTGTACAGGCGAGCGGCTTCGGCCTTGGTTTCCGCCTCGCTCATCTCCTGGGCGCGCAGCGGTGCACTCACGAGGCTCACGCTCAGAGCGGCCATGGTGCAAATCAACCCGCTGGCGATGGTTCGCCGCCAAGTTCGCGAGCCTCTGGCTGCGAACGAAGAACACTCCGTCATCCGCTTGTCCTATCTCTGATTTGCTCCGGTGTGGCGCAACTGCTCAATCATCGTCTTACTACGTGCCGCACTTCAAGATTGCGGCATTGCCGTAGCTTCCTCTCGTCCCGCACGGTGTGTGGCGGCCGTTCAACATGGAAAGGCTCGAGGACGGCACTTCACGCCGTCTTCGTCCCCGCTCGCCGTCCGCCAGCGAGCGACTAGTCGAAGGGATTGTCCGGGATGTCCACGGGGGTCGGCTTGGGCTTCTCGGCCGGCTTCTCCTGCTTTGGAGCCGGTTTCGTCGCACGCTCCTCGTGGGCTGCCGCAGGGGGTTGCTCTGGCTCCGCCTTGGGCGCCGCCTTGGCGCTCAGCACCAGGTCCACGGTCGACGGAGTCTCGGAGTCGAGGTTCAGCGTTTGCTCCTCATACCCATCGGCACGTGCGATCAGCTTGCGGGTCGTCCCGGGCAGCGGGCGCGGTACCCGATTGATGCCCGGTTTCAGCACCGAGCCCTCGAACTCGAGCGAGACGCCATCGGCGGGCACCGTCCGTACGGTGATGTACTCCACGTTGGCTTTCATCGGCGCTGGCTCGGCGCCCGCGCTCGATTGCGTGGCTGGTGGAGCGGCGGGCGGTGGCGGAGCGACCGTGGTGGCCGCCACGGGCTCGGGCGGCTTGGGACCGCCGAGCAAGTACCACCCGCCGAAGCCCAACCCTCCAATCAACAAGAAGGCACCAAGACCTATCCCGACTCCCATGAAGACCGTGCCCATCGCGCTCGGTCGTTTCCGTGGGGCGGAAATGGCACCCTGGCTCAGCTCGGCGCCGGAGGTCGACGTCGGCGCGACGTTGCGGATGAAGCTCGGAACCGACGCGGACTGGTCTCCCACGCTCTGAAAGCTGTCGCGCGGCGAAGCGGTGACCCGGGCCAGGCTCTGCCGCATCAGGTGCTTGATGTGCTCCTGGCGCTCGCTGACGATGTGACCCACGCGACTCTGCAGCTCGGCACCGACCTGTGTCTGGGTGATCACTGGCCCTGACCGTGCCAGCCACTCCTCCAGAGCCGTCTTCATCCGATCAGCCGTCGAGAAGCGCTGGAACGGATCCATCGCCATCGCCTTCAGGATGATCTGCTCGAGCTCTTGGGGGTACCCGGGGACGTGTGCGCTCGGGGGTTCGAACTGACCGCTGAGGATCTGTTTGATGATCTGGATCTGGTTACCACCCGGGGCCGAGAAGGGGCGCTTGCCGGTCGTGGCTTCGTAGAGGCAGATACCCAGGGCGAACACGTCGCTGCGGCGGTCGACCTTGCGACCTCCAGCTTGCTCCGGGCTCATGTACGGCGCCTTGCCCTTGATCTGACCGGCGCTGGTCGTCTCCGTGCTCATGCCGAGCGCCTTGGCGACGCCGAAGTCCATGACCTTCACGGAGCCGTTC
>JAGQIY010000276.1 GCA_020430865.1 Myxococcales bacterium | reverse complement strand
GGAAAGACGCTGGGATCACACCCACTCGCTGCAGAAGTCGCAGCGTGGCGCGCTTGCGATCTTCGCTGAACGAGTCTCCCGGAGCGTCGCTCGTGTGCAGCGTCGCGAAGAAATACGGCCCTGCATGCGTCTCCAGGTAGCCGACGAACCAGCCGTAGTCACGCCCGTCGACCATCCCAGTGCGCCCCGTCTTCACGTGGAGCGGAAGCTCCGGGTAGTCGACGCTGCGCATGATGCGCTTCACCATGCGCTGGTGTTCCTTCGACGCAGGCAACGCCTCTTCGTACAGCCGCTGCACGAAGTCGACCTGCTGCAGCGGGGTGATGCGCATGCCTCCGTCGAGCCAGAAGCGGTCCACGGCGGGGCTGATGTCCCGGTTCCCGTAGCCGAGCCGATCGACCCAGCTCTGCATGCGCTCTCGCCCAACCTCGCGGGCGACGCGCTGATAGTACCACACGGCCGAGGCCTGGAAGGCGCTGGTCAAGGTGTGATCCTGATTCCATGCGGCAACTGGTCGGTTGACGCCGTCCCACTCGAAGAGGTGATCGGGACCGCTGACCACCCCGGTCTCGAGCGCGATCAGGCTGTTGGGGATCTTGAACGTCGAGGCGGGGAGGTAGCCTGTCTGGCAACGGTCGGCGTGTAGCAGGACGTCCGGTCCCTCGGGCGGTCTCAGCACGAACGCTGACTGGTAGCCATAGGAGTCGAGGAGCTGCGTGAGCTCGCCAACGTCCGCTGGCTGAGCTGGAGGCTCGGGCGGTTGGGGGGGAGGCGCCGCCGCAGGGCGCTGCTGGGCGTTCGCCGAGGTGTCGGGTCGAGGCGTCGGCGCGCTCGCGCAGGCGATCGGGGCACAGAGGCCGAGCAGGGTGGCCACGGTCGTGGTCGCCGCGCGGCAGGGTCTGATTCTCATGAGGCAGCCCAACGCTGCGAGATAATAGCGCATTCCGTGCGTCGGTGAGCTTTGTGAAGGGGTTGGAGCTGTGGCAGTACCGATGTAGATGCAATAGGGTTGCATTTGTTCTCGGCACACGTAGGCTTGCGAATTGAAATTGCATCTCAGTTGCGATAACGAGGCGCGGTGCTGATCCCCCTGGCCGCCGCCGTTGGCTCCGTCGTGCTCGGAGTCTTGCTGGCTTTCGTGCCAGGGCGGCAGGAGTCCATGCTCGGGCCCATTCGCAGCTTCGCCCTCACGGCGTCGCTGGCGGTCGTGTTCATGCACCTCCTGCCCGAGGCGTACGAAGTCCTGGGGGCGCTGACGTTCTTGGTCTTCCTGGCAGGGCTGTTCCTGCCGAGCCTGCTCGGCGCCGTGGCGAGTCGTCTGGGCCGCGCGTCGCGGCAACGCGCCGGTCTGGAAGTGGGCTACGTCGGCCTCTTGCTGCACCACGTGGGCGATGGCCTGTCCATGGGTGCGCTGAGCGAGCACGATCACGGAGGCCACGGTCACTCGGACGTGGTGGTGGCGCTGGCGGCTCACACGGTGCCGGTCGCGGCGATGGTGGTTCTGGCGTTCGGCGGTGCCTCGAGGAAAAAAGAAGCTGGCTTGCGGGCTCTGGGGTTGGCTGTCAGCGGCGCTTCCGGGGTCGTGCTCGGCCACGTCGTGAGCGCTGGCTTCGTGGCGGTCACGGCGTGGGTGGCCGCGCTCACCGCCGGCATGGTGCTCCACGTCGTCGCTCACGACCTGAAGCAACACGCCCCGACTGGCAGCTGGGGGCGCACGCTGGACTTCGTCGGCGCGGGGTTCGGCCTGGGGCTGGGTGCGGTGGGCGCCTCGGGGCACGGCGCGGCGGAGCACGCGGTGTTCCTCGAGCGACTGGTAGACTTCACCTTCGACACCGCGCCCGTGCTGCTGGTGGCGCTGCTGCTCGCCGCGCTGGTTCAGGCCAACGTCGAGCTGATGCCGCCGCGGGTGCCTGCTCAGGCGCGGCGCGCGAGGGCAGCGGCGTTCGGAGTCGCGCACGCCGTGTCCCGTCCACTGGCAGGCAGTGGAGTGCTCACGGTTGGCCGCAAGATCGAGCATCCAGCCCAGATGCTCGGGTTGATGCTCGCCGCGCCGGTGCTGAGCATCGACTTCGCATTGATTTCCCTGCGGTTTTTGGGGGTGAGATTGACCCTGGCGGTGCTCGTTGCCGCTGCGCTGCTGGCGTGGGCGCTCGCAGCGTTGCTCGGCGGTCGGTGGTCGGCGCCGGGCCTCGGTCCAGATAGCGGCCGCGTGCAGGTTGGGTTGGGGCATGGTTTCTGGCTGCGCTTCCAGCGAGCGTTCGAGGGCCTGCTCGACCACCTGGGGATCTGGATGGTGCTGGGCTTGCTGAGCGCGGCCTTCGTGGAGGTCTACGTTCCGAGCGGCGCGCTGGACCCGCAGCATCCCTGGTTGGCGCTGTGCGTGATCAGCGCGGTCGCGCTGCCGAGCTACCTCAGCGCTCCGTCCGCCGTGCCCGTCGTGGCGGTGGCGATCGCGAAGGGGCTTCCTCCGGGCGTGGCGGTGGCGGGCCTGGTGCTGGGCGCGAGCTTCAACCTGCGTGCGCTCGTCTTCTTTCGTTCGCGCATCGGCACCGCGAGGAGCCTGGTGCTGGCGTTGGGGATCGTCGCGGGCTGCTGGGCGCTGGCCTGGGTCGGGCAGGGGATCCCTGCGGTGGGAGAGCACACGCTGAGCGTGGTCGCACCCCATGCGCCAGGCATCGTGGGCAGACTCGCGACCTTGGTGCTGCTCCTGCTCTTGCTCCGCCGAGTGTGGTTCCACGGCGTGCGCGCCTGGGTCGCAGAGCTCGTGGGGAGCTACGCCCACGAGCACCACATCGCTCAGCCTGCCCCACGCGAGGTGAACTGAAGCCGTTCAACCGTGCGCCGCTCAGCGGGTCAAGATCATCAGGATCACGAACAGGAACATCAGCCCAATGAAGCCGAGCAACGCGCCGATGATGATCAAGTTCATCTTGATGGCGTGACCGTCTTTCCGCGGGGGAGGGAGCGGCGCCCCGGTCTGCAGCGAGTGCACGTGCTGGTCGATACGCTCCTGGAACAGCTTGCACACGTTGGGCAGGAAGCTGAACGGATCTGCCAGCGCAAGGATGCTGGCGTTCAGCTGGATCTGGGAGGCGGCGTCATTGGTCGCCCAGACTCCGGCGTTGATGTCCACGGGGTTGGTCCAGCCGAAGCCACGACTGAACAGGATCGTGTAGCCCTGGGGGTCTTCGCGGACGAGCTTGAAGCCGGGGATCTCGCTGCCCGCGTTGCGCAGCACCATGTACGCCTGATTCGCCGGGAGGTTGAGCTGGATGTTGTGCGTATAGCTGGCCACGATGCAAGTGTGTCCTCGGTTCGGAGCCGCCGGCAAGCAGGCGTAGCGCCTTCTACGCCGCGACCGCGGCGCATGTTCCCACCAGCAAGATTCCTCGGTCTGGAGGGCAAGCTGAGCTCGTGCGAGGTTGGTGCGGACCGTTTCTCTTGCTAAGCCGCGGCCATGACGAGGGGCTGGATCGCCGGGCTGGGGGTTGGACTTGGGCTGCTGGTGCTGGGCTGCGGAAGCTCCGACGACGCTGGCGGAAGCGGAGGGACCGGAGGCTTCGATGAGGACGCGGGGGCCGATGCGTCCCATGCCGGGGGCTCCGGTGCGTTCGGCGGTGCGGGTCAAGGTGGCGTTGGTGGTTCCGCGGGGCAAGGTGGTCAGGCGACGGGCGGCAGCGCTAGCGGTGGCATGGCCGGCGCGGGAACGGGCGGCGCGGCGACTGGAGGCAGCGCGGGTGCCGCCGTGGGGGGCACGGGGGCGAGCAGCGGCGCAGCTGGAACCGCGGGCACCGGTGGCACTTCGGCATCACCGCGCTGCGGCGATGGGGTGAAGAACCAGAGCTGGGAGCAGTGCGATGGGGCGGATCTCGGCGGCGCGACCTGCGCCTCTCAGCTCGGTTCGAACTACTCGGGGAGCTTGTCCTGTACGAGTAACTGCGGCCTCTCGACCGCCGCCTGTCAGTGCAACCCGGACTGTAGCGGCGGCCGGAACTGCGGGAGCAATGGCTGCGGCGGAGTCTGCGGGACGTGCTCTGGCAACTCGAGCTGCAGCGGCGGGCACTGCACGTGCACGCCGAGCTGCGCCGGTAAGCAGTGCGGGGACAATGGCTGCGGCGGCGACTGCGGTCCGTGCACGGGTGGGGCGACCTGCCAGAACAATCAGTGTCGTCTGCCTGGGGGCTGCGCGCCAGCGACCAGCTGTCCGATGGAGACGCCGAAGGCATCCGACGCGCAGTACTGCCTGGGCTACGACACCTATACGCAGTGCGTTCAGTGTCCAGCCAACTGCGGCTTGCCGCACTACGGCTACAACTGCACCTCCAGCGGGGGACCGCCTGGAGTCAACGGCTGCGTGAAGGTCG
>JAGQIY010000023.1 GCA_020430865.1 Myxococcales bacterium | reverse complement strand
TGCTCCAGGTGCCGATGTCATCCACCAGGGTGGGCGCGCCGTACTGAACGGCCGAGCCGTCTCCGAGGCCCAGTTGACCCTGGGTGTTCCGCCCCCAGCAGTACAGGGCTCCGCCGGCGCGGATCCCGCAGGTATGGCCATCTCCGGCAGAGACATCCGACCAGTCCTCGAAGGCATCGACCAGCCAGGGCGTGGCCTGGTTCTCCCGGCTGTCCTCGTGGCCGAGCTGTCGCTCCGCGTTGCGACCCCAGCAGTAGAGCCCGCCCAAGCGACTCACGGCGCAAGCGTGCCCCGAGCCAGCGCTCAGCCGATCGATGCTCTCCGGCAGCAGCGCCGTGCTCGGAGCCTGGCGGTCCCCGAACTCACCGACGCCGAGCTGTCCTTCGTCGTTGCGTCCCCAGCAGTCGATCTCTCCAGAGGCGTTCAGGGAGCAGCCGTACTCACCCCCAAGACCCAGCGCGACGACATCCGGCAAGCCGGGAACCCGAACGGGACCCGAGAGGAGCGTTGGATCGCTCTGCCCGAGGGCGTACCCGGAGTTGCTACCCCAGCACCAGACGCCGTCACCGGTGCGGGCGACGCAGGAGTGAACCTGATGCGCGCCCAGGGCCGAGCCGCGCGGTGCGCCTGGACGCTCCGACGTTGTTGCCCCGGGGAACAACTCGTAGCGCTCCGTGCAGCCCCAGCTCAGCGCCACCAGCGCCAGCGTGGCGAAGCAGGAGCGATTCGCGCCCCGCTTGCTCACCAGCGGCCTCCCAGTCCGAGGCCCGCGTGCAACTCGAGCCCGCTGACTCCGGTCAGCTCCCGGCCGCGGCCAGTGACGGTCGCGCCAACCAGACTGTGACCGACACCCACGTTTCCGCCCAGACTCCAAGCTGTGCCAAGGCCAAGGTCGAGCCCGAGCGAGGTCTTCGCGATCAGCAACGCGGCGTTCCGGTCCTGTTCGACGCCGCTCGCCGGATCGCTCTGGAAGCGCAACACACCGCCGCGCAGACCCAGCTCCCAGTCGAGCTCGAGAGAGTCGGTGCGAACCACGGCGAACCAGGCGAACGCTTCGCCGGCGAGCAGCCTCGCGTCGACGTCCCCGAGGCGCGAGGTCTCGGTGAGGGCGATCCGCGGTCCCAGCCCCAGCCCCAGCCCGAGGCGCTGGCCAAGCGCCTGGTGCAGCGTCAGATCCACGCCCAGGTGAGTCTGCCCGCCGGAGTAGGTCTCGAACATCCCTCGCAGTCCCAGGCGTAGCCTTGCGGGCGGTTGGCGGATGGAGTCGCGGTTCACCCGCCGCACGACGTCTGGGGCGTCGGACGGCTGCGCTGCTCGTGCTGGCGACTCGGTCCCATGGGGAGCGGCGAGCTCGATCTCCACCCAGCTCGCGCGCACTAGTTCTTCGGTGGCGATGGCGAGCGCGAGCGCGCGTGCCTCCTGAGAGTAGCCGCGGACGTCGACATCTCTCCCAACGCGCTTACGTGTGACGCTGTCCCTGACGTCGACGCTCAGGTTCACGCTCTCATCGCCGCTCTCGCCGAAGCGCACCTCTGCGAGCGGCGGGCGCTGCGGTTTCGTCGGACGTTCGCATACGGAAACCCCGTAGACCTCGAAGCCACGCCGCAGGTGCTCGAGCACCGTGGTGCGCTGGGTCGGGCTCCAGTGATCGCCCCACACGAGCGCGATCCAGGGCCCTCGACTGCAGCTCGGGCTGGTCGGGGCGGCGAACGCGCTGACTGTCGTGCAGAGCAACGCCAGCAGCGGCAGGAGGCGCAAGGGGCGGATCATCGAGGCGTGGCTTTGGTGCCCTTGCAGCTTGCCCTTACTTCGTTGACGTGAACACCCTCGGGGTGTCGCGAGAGGTAGCGGCTCTGTGCCGCCAGGCAGCGCTTCCTGTCCCCGGCTTGATCGTAGCTCAGCACGAGCTGAGCGAGGGCGTCGTCGTTCAGCTCGCGATCCTTGGCGGCGCGCTCCAGGGCGTCGGCGGCGCCCTTCGGGTCCGCTTCGCGCACGCGCTTGAGCCGCCCGAGTTCGAGGGCCGCGAGGCTCGCGTGGCGATCCTTGGGGAAACGCTTCAAGAGGTTCTCGTAGCCGGCGATCGCTGACTTGAAATCTCCATGGCGCCGGGCGACAGTCGCCTGATCGAACAGCGCGGCGGCCTGCGACTCTTCGCTCGGCGCGCTCGGGTTCGGTGGACCTGGGCTCGCAGCGCGTGCCGTGCCTTCAGTGCTCGAGGCTCGTGAGCTACTCGTGCTGCTCGGGGGAGCGGGTGGTTCGGGCGCTGCGCTCGTCTCGGGTGCCGGCGCGTCGCTCGACCAGTGCTCTCCAGCGTGCACCCGGGCCAGCAGGGCTTGCGTGTCGCGTCGGCGCACCTCGACGGTGCCTTCCTCCACATCCAGTTCGCTCAGGTCCGCGCGTGCGTCGACCCGCAGCTGGAAGCGAGTGCCCACGACGCGGATCTCGTGGCGTGGCAGCATCACGGAGAAGCGCCGGGCCGGATTGGGGACCACCTGAAATCCAGCGCTGCCGGCGCGCAGATCCACGCGCACTCGCTGGACGCCGCCCTCGACGACCTCGAGGTCGGTGCCTGGCTGGGACACGACCGAGGAGCCATCGGGCAGCTTGAGTCGCGTTGGCGCCGCCAGCTCCGTTCGGCTCGTGCGGGCCTGATGCTGCTGCACGCCCACACCCGCGACGAACAGGCTGCCCGCGAGTATTGCCGTGCGGAGCAGGCGTCCGCGCCGTCGCCGTGCGCGCCGCTTGAGGTGGACTCCGCTCCACAGCGACTCGCGGTCCTCGCTGGAGAGCTCGGGCTCTCGAAGGTGGCTCTCGATGCTCATTCGTGCCTCCCCTGGCCGAGCTCCAGCGCGAGCTGGCTTTCTGCCGACGCCAGCCAGCGCTTGGTCGTCGACAGCGAGCGACCGAGCTGTTCGGCGACCGCGGCCACACTCAGACCTTCTACTCGCCTCAGGATGAGCGCCGTGCGCAGGTTGGGATCGAGCTTCGCTACCGTGCGGTAAACCGCGTTGAGCTCGACCAACACATCGGGTGGTGCGCCGGGGCTCACCAGCTCGGCGATCGCCAGCGCTTCGGGGAGCGAGGAGCGGTGTAGCCCGAGGCGGCTGAGCAAGCGGCGCTTGCGCACGCGGTTCTTGACGATGTGAATCGCGATGCCTCTCAGCCAGCCCGAGAAGGCCTCCGCCTCACGCAGGCGGTGCAGGCTCTCCATGGCCTGAACGAACACGTCTTGCACGATGTCGTCGTGATCGGTGGCGTCGGGCATCAACCGGCGCACGAAGCCGTACACTCGCTCCACGTGGCGCCGGAACAGCTCCGCCTGCGCCGGTTCCTCTCCCGCGCGGGCGCGCGCGACCAGCTCCGACAGGTTCGGCTCGCGAACCTGCTGGGAGGGCTGGGGCAGTCGGATGATCTTGGCGTGCACGGGGCCTACGCTTGAAGTCACGCGAGCGGCGACAACCGGGTCATCTTTTCTCGAGTTGGTGGCACGGCGGGCAGGAAAAGCGCTACCGGTGTGGCTTTTCTGTATGGGTTTGAGGCGGGTTCGAGTTTTTTGAACCGCTCGGTCGCCCTCGCGTGACTCTACTCCGACACCCAACCTGGACGACTGTGGAGGATTCCAGCATGCGCAAAGTGTTCCCTTGGTTCTTGATTTCCACGCTGGCTAGCGCCGGCCTGATCGCCTGCGGCAGCGACGGTTCGAGCGAGGGCGGGGGAGGGAGCGGAGCGAGCGGTGGTGCGAGCGGCAACGGCGGATCAGGCGCTGGCGGTAGCGGCGGCGATGGAGCCAGCGGGGGCAGCGGAGCGAGCGGCGGCACCAGCAGCGGCGGCTCCGCGCAGGGTGGGAGCGCCGGGACGACTGGCGGCAGCGGCGGTTCCGCGGGGAACGTGACCATCGGCGACTGCAATGACGGCATCGACAACGACGGCGACGGTTACACCGACTGGGGCAGTGACCTGGGCTGTGTGAACGCCGACGACGACGAGACCTCGGGCTCGCGCGCGGAGGAGGATGGCTTCACCACGTACGACGTCGGCACGGACAGCCAGCTGATCTACGTGAGCTCGAGCGGTGGCGATGACGCCAATGACGGCGGCTCCCCGGACCAGGCCGTGAAGACGTTGACCAAGGGAGCCTCCCTGGTGCGGGATGGGGAGAACGACTTCCTGTTGCTCAAGCGCGGCGACACCTGGCGAGGCGAGAACCTCGGACGCTTCAAGTCGGGCAAGGATGCGGCTCATCCCCTGGTGATCGCGGGCTACGGGGAGTCGACGGCGTTGCCGCGCATCGAGGTGGACAGGAACTTCATCGACCACAACGGCAAGGCGAGGAGCTTCGTGCACCTGGTCGGACTGGAGATCGTCTCCTACCCGAAGATCCCTGGCGACTCCGCCTTCGACGGCGCCTCCGGAGGCGGTCTGCGCTACGTGGGAGGGGGCAGCGGACACCTGGTGGAAGGCTGTCACTTCCAGTACGGCGAGCTGGTCTTCCAGTCCTATGACGTGGAGCACTACGACGGTATCGAGGTGCGACGCAACGTGATCGAGCGCAGTTACCACGCGGATACTTGTGGTAACAACTCGGCGTACCGCCCCTCTGGCATGTACTCGAGCCACGTGGACAATCTGCTGATCGAAGACAACCTGTTCGACCACAACGGCTGGAACGAAGACGAGGTCAGCTCTGCCTGCGCCACGATCTACAACCACGACATGTACCTGAACGCAGATCACCTGGTGATTCGCGGCAACATCGTCGCCCGTGCGTCGAGCATGGGTATCAAGATGCGCGCGGATGACACCGGCGGCGCGGACGACCTGGTGTTCGAGAACAACCTGTTCGTCGACGGCGAGATCGGCATCGGTATTGGCGGCAACAGCGACCTGCCGGATCGCTTCTCCAACGTCTCGATCAAGGACAACGTGTTCACGCAGATCGGCCTCAGCCAGCCCACGAACCGTCCGTTCGCCTGGCTGCTGGATGTCGCTGACAATGCGACCGCGACCATCGAGGGCAACTACTTCCTGCATCAGCCGTGGCACAACAATGGCTACGGCATCAACATCGCCAGCGGCTCGGCGAGTGACATCACGATCAACGACAACGTGTTCTACGACCTCAAGGGCAACGGGATCATCCTCAAACCGAAGTCTGGCTGGTCGAACGTCGCGATCACGAAGAACCGCATCATCGATCCGAGCAACGGCTCCTGCTTGATCAAGCACGAGGGCTCGTTCGCCGCGGTGAGCTACGCGGACAACGAGTACAGTTCGGGCAGCGGGCAGCGCTTCTGCGTCGACGGCAGCGACCGCGACCTGGCGGCCTGGAAGTCGGCCTCGGGTGAGTCGACTGCCAAGGCCTGGAGCGGCAGCTTCAGCGATCCGGATCGCAAGGTCGGCGACTACTCGGGGACCATCGGTCTGCCCGCGACCATCGAGGGCTTCCTCGCCGCTGCCCTGAAGCAGACGCGCTTGAACTGGCGCAGCGATCTGCAAGCGAGAGCCGTCAACGACTACATCCGCGCCGGCTTCAACTGATATGGAGCTGCTTCCGTAACCGGCGCCTCGAGTGTAGGTGCGACAACCACCAGAAACGGCCAGCGGCGGGACGAAAGTTGTCCCCCGCAGGCCGCTTCCGATAGCCATCCTTCACGCGCCCCTTCCGCTCGCTGTGCGCGAGCCGGGTGGCGCAACGAGGCTCTGGGACCGCGCTGTGCGTTCCCACTGGAGGTTGTCGCTTTGTCCATCCCGCTCACCGCCAAACTGTTACCGCGCGAAAACGACTTGCTGGCTGAAGACCCGCTCGACGGGCCGCCGGTCTCCAGGCGGCGCTGGCTGCAGACTGGCGCTGCGATCCTCGGCGCCTTGACCGGCGTGGGCTACGCCGGCAGCGCCAGCGCGGCAACGCGGGTCGTCGCCCTGGGGGAGGTGGCGAGCAAGGTGCGGCGTGACGAGCGCTGGCTCGAGCGCGAGCTCAAGAAGGCGCTGAAGGCCGAGCTTGCACGCATCGAGTTGCCGAAGAACGCTCGGGACCACTTCGTGCTCAGCGTGAGCCTGACCCAGCTGTTCACGAAGCAACGTGAAGGTCGCGATCCCAAGCGCGGCGAGGCGGAGAGCACCGCGGTGATCTCCGCCGTCCTCCGCAAGGCCAAGGGCGGCACCCTGCACGCCATCCTGCGGGGCAAGGCCACCGCCGTGGACTCCCATGTCGACGCGCGGGAGATCGAGCTGTCTGCGCTGCATGGCGCCGTCCACAGCGCCCTGCGCCGGGTCCCCGACGCGATCAGCACCTGAGCTCTGCGAGCGAGAGCGCTGGGCTCAGACTCGCGCTCTCGCCCAGCTCCACGCGTCTCGGTCGGGCCCGGGGGTGAGGCGCGCCTGCTCGAGGCGGTTCCCGGAGTAGCCCCATGTCAACGCATTAGCAGCGGGCGAGCCGCCGTCGCTGTTCGGTGCTCTGCTCGTCCATGCCGCGACCTCGTTGGGCGCGGCAGGAGGATCCCATGCACCTGGATCGCTATGACGCGCTGCTGACCGAGCTCCACGCCTTCGCGCCGCTGTACCCGCAGCGCGGCAGGAGCCTGGCGAACCACGCGCCGATGGTGCTCGACGCGCTCTTCGCGGTCGGGGCGGACGCCCGCGCGGAGGCCTGGCTCGCTCGCAGTACTCCGTATCTCAAGAAATTGCCCCGGGGAAATGTGTTGGGGCTCCGGGAGCGGATGGGCGCGCTCGGGGACGCCGAGCGTACGGCCGACTGGATCACCACCTTTCAGGTCGAGCTGGACGAGCAAGGCGTCGAGCGCACGCTCCGCGTCGCGCTGCCGCTGCTCGCGCCCGGGGCGCTGGCGGCGTCCTTCCACGGCGTGCTGCGCACGGCCCACGCGCTGCGCGCGCTGAGTCGGGGTGAGAGCCCTGTGCGGCTCACCGAGCTGGCTCACGGCCTCGGGAGCTGGGCCGCGGGTCATCAGCTACTGCCTGGGCTCGAGCGTCCAACCTCGCTCGCCGAAGACCGACTGCCGGTGGCCGAGTGGCTGGCCCAGATCCCGCTCTTGCCCGGCGCCGACCGCCGCGAGGGCTTACTTCATGAGATCGTGCACCCGCTCGCGGAGCACGCTGCCTGGCGCGCCCACGTCGCGCGCCTCGGCGCCGTGTCTACCTCGGAGACCGCGCTCCACCGCGTCGCGGCCTGGTCGGCCCAGCGCCTCGTCTGGGATCCACAGGGAATCAATGGTCACTTGCATGGTGTGACGGTCACGAGCAGCCTGGCCTGGTTCGTGCCCTGGGTGGACCGGGATCAACTCGGGCAGTTGACTCGCTTGGTGGTCTTGGCACTCGGCGCGGTGCACGCAGCCAGCGCTTCCGACGGTGTCCGTGAGTGCATCGACGGGGACTCTCTCACCCCCGAAGAACTCCTCGAAGCCGCCCTCGTCAGCGAAGACGACCACGCGCTGAAGCTCGTCGAGGCGGTGCTGCGCATCCAGGCGGCTGGAGAAGTCGACCCCTGCTTGCGTCGCGGCGCCGAGCTCTGGATACGTCGGGCTCGCGCTCGGCGCGCAGCCTAGCGCCTTCAGTCGCTCGGCGCTCCGCCGAACCAGCTCTGACCATAAGCGCCAACGCCGGGCATGCGGCCCATGCTCTGCCACGCGGTAATGAGCCGCCCCCGCTCCTCGGGGCTGAACGTCTCGGGATGGGTGTCGAGCTCTCGCTTCGCGATGGACAGCCAGGCGTCGGCGCGCACGGCGTCTCCCACCGCGAGGTAGCTGAGGCCGCGGTAAAGTGCGTAGTGGGCTTGATCCTGGCGGGGGAGATCGGGGTACTCGGCCTCCGCTTCGGAGAACTCGGCGAGGGCGTCGGGGTAGCGGGCATCGCGATAGTGATCGCGCCCGAGCTCCCAGCCACTGCGACAGCCAGCGAGGCAAGCCGCCAGCGCGACCAGAGGCACCAACAGGCGAAGCGACGACATCGCAGGCCTTGTCGGTCACTCCTCGAGCCAGTTGCGGGCTCTTGCTGCCGCGGATGACAGGACGCCGTTCGCGCGACCAGCGGCTTCCATGTCGACTCGTCGTCAGCGTTGCTATCGCGTTGGCAGGCTGATACTAGGCTTGGCCGATGGCGATCTCGAATGGGGCCGAGGGGCAGCCTACGGGCGCTCCGAAGGTGGACCAGGCCGCGGCGGAGCGCGCTGCGACCAACCTGGCGAACAACATCCGCGCGCTGCGCGAGCTCCGCAAGCTGACTCAGCAGCAGCTGGCTCAGCTCTCGGGCGTGCCTCGTCCGACGGTCGCGAATCTCGAGACGGGGGGCGCAAACCCGACCCTGGGTGTCCTGGTGAAGATCGCGTCCGCGCTCGGCGTGAGCATCGAAGAGCTGATCCTGGCGCCGCGCTCCTCGGCCAAGCTGTATCCCGCCGGGACGTTGCCGAGTCGCACCCGCGGCAAGGTGCGGGTGCAGAAGCTCCTGCCGGATCCCATCGTGGGCCTGGAGATCGAGCGCTTCGAGCTGCCCGTGGGCGCGAAGATGACGGGGATCCCCCACACGCCGGGCACGCGCGAGTACCTGACCTGCGAGACCGGTGAGATCGAGCTGGCGGCGTCCGGAGACGTGTTCCGGCTCAACCCGGGCGACGTCGTTGCTTTCCGTGGGGATCAGAACCACTCCTACACCAACCGCGGCCGCAAGACCGCCGTCGCCTACAGCGTGGTCGCCCTGGCCCCAGCGCCGGTTTGAAGCGCTGCGCGCGCGAGTCAGCTCAGGGGATGCCAGTCGTCGCTTTCCGCTGCGCGGTTCGAGGCTTCCTCTGCGGCGATCAGCTCGCGCTCCCAGGCTTCGGGTGCCTGGGCCGCCAGGGCGCGGGCCTCGCGATCGCGCTCGGCTCGATCCAGACGAGCGGCGATCTCCTCGAGCAGGGTGCCCGTGGTCGACCTGTCCAGGGCGGACAGCCCCACTGCATCTGGCTCGTTGCGGATGGCGGCGACCTCGTCGGGGCTCAGGCGGTCCAGCTTGTTGTAGACCAGGAGCCGGGGGATCTCGTCCAGCTCGAGCTCCTCGAGCAGCTTGCGGGTGGTCTCGATGTGGGTCTGATGCTCCGCGTCCGACGCGTCCACGACTTCCAGCAGCAAGTCCGCGTCGGCCGCTTCCTCGAAGGTTGCGCGGAACGCGGCGAACAGATCTTTCGGCATGTTGCGGATGAAGCCGACGGTGTCCGTCAGGACGATCTCGTTGCCTTGCGGAAGCCTCAATCGCCGAGCGCGCGTGTCGAGGGTGGCGAATAGCTTGTCCTCGGCCAAGACCGAAGCCCCGGTGATGGTGTTGAGCAGCGTGCTCTTGCCCGCGTTGGTGTAGCCGACGATGGCCACCACGGGCGTGTCGCTCTTGGCGCGCTGGCGGCGCCGCTCGGCGCGCTGGCGACCGAGCTGCTTGAGCTCCTTCTCCAGGCGCGTCACGCGTTCCCGCGCGCGGCGGCGGCCGATTTCGAGCTTCGTCTCGCCCGGACCACGGCCACCGATGCCGCCCGTCAGGCGGCTCAACGCGTCGTCCTTCTGTCCCAGGCGGGGTAGGCGGTACTTCAACTGAGCGAGCTCCACCTGAAGCTTGCCGTCTCGGGTCTCCGCGCGCTGAGCGAAGATGTCCAGGATCAGCTGGGAGCGATCGATCACCTTCAGATCGGTCCGGGCGGCGATTGCGGAGGCCTGGGCGGGGGTGAGATCGCAATCGAAGATCAAGTTCTCGACGTCGAGGTCGATGGCGCGCATCACCACCTCCTCGAGCTTGCCGCGTCCAAAGACGAACTTCGGGTCCACACGCTCCCTGAGCTGCAGGATGCTGTCCACGACCTCGACACCTGCGGTCTCCGCCAAGCTCGCGAGCTCTGCGAGGCTCGCCCGCGCCTCCGCGGCGCTGCCCTTCTTCTTCTCGGCGACGTGCACCAGGATCGCGCGCCCGTCCTTCGCCTCCACGCGGCGGGTCTTTGCGCGGCGCGCGAACTCCGCTTCCAGTGACTCGATCAGCTCCCCGAAGTTCGGTCCTGGAGTACCGTACGGAACTGGGCCGACGATCTCGTACGGAGCGCTGTCGGCGTCTTCGCTACCGGGGCTCGGCGGAACGTTGTAGGCCCAGGTGAAGCTCTTGGCTTCGCCCTCGGGGCTGAGCAGCACCGCCGCGACCAGGTCGAGGCGCAGCCGGGTGAGGTCGGTGAGGTCGTCGTGAGTGAGCGGCTCGCCGAAGAGGTGCGTGTGCACCAAGCGCAGCGCGCGAAAACGCCCCTGCGCGGCGCGCAGGCGACCGATGTCTGGCAGCATCAGGCCCGTGGCGCTGCCGACGATCACCGACTCGACGCTACCCGAGCGATGGACGAGCGCGCCCACCTGGCGCTTGGTCTCCCGGGAGGCGTCGACCAGGGAGCGCACCAGCTCCAGCGTGGCGATCTGTTCCAGTGGCACTCGGCGGCGATAGATGCGCTCGAGGGCCTTGTGTGCTCGCGGCCCTAGGCCGCTGGTGTTACCGAATATCTCTGTCATTCAGTCCGCCCGGCGGCTCCTGGCTCGGGCCGCAATCTCTCCGGGGGTACGCCGAGGCTAGCACGCTTTTCAGTCGAGTCCCGGAGCCGGCCAGAGGGATGACCGCTGAGCGCAGCGCTCGATGGCGACGCGGCCCTTCCCGCTGTGCTTGACGCCGTACATGACCTGATCTGCGAGCCTGAGGAGCGCCTGTGCGTCGGGGGGCGCGGCCTCGACCCAGACCACGCCAATGCTCGCCGAGAGCTGAGCCTCTGGGAAGCCTGTGCTGACCTCCTGGGTCCCGACCAGGACGCGCTCCGCGATGGGCTCCAGGGCTTCGTAGGGAGTATCCACACAGATAAACGCGAACTCGTCGCCTCCCAAGCGCGCTGCCACGTCGCCGCGACGGAGCGCGCCTCGCAACGAGTCGGCGGTGCGCTTCAGCGCCTGATCACCCGCGTCGTGGCCGTAGCGATCGTTCAGCTGCTTGAAGTTGTCGAGGTCGAGGAAGCCCAGAGCAAAGTGGCTGTGCTGGTGCTCGGCACGCAAGCGCTCTCGTGTCAGCGCTTGCTCGACGGCCAGGCGATTCGAGAGCCCGGTCAGCGGATCAGTCCTGGCTAGCTCCGTTTCCGCGCGCAACAATAGTCGGAGGTCGTCACGCTGCCTGCGGATGCGCCGCAGGAAGCCGGCGACGCCGCCAAAGATCACGAGCCGGGTGAACGCGTTCCACAGCGAGGGCAACCGGTCGTCGTAGTACGGCGCCTCCGCCAGGTACCACAGCGTCGCGGCCAAGAGCGCCAGGGCGAGGCTCCAGCGAGCCCCGACCTGCCACGCGAGCCACGCGATGGGCGCGACATAGAAGAGCGAGAAGCCCCAGCGCGGCCCCGTGACGTAGTCGAGGTAACCCACGGCACCCACCGCGACGGCGGCCAGGGCGATTCGCCCCGTGCGAGCGAGTGTGTTGGTGTTTTCCGCAGTGGATGCGCTCACTCGCAGACTCCAGGAATCGGAAGTCAGCCTACCGATTACTGGAAGAACCCGCCATGAGGCAGGGTTGCTAGCGCAGGGGCCGTGACGCGCGGCGCGGCTCCTGGCCCGTTCGCTGGCGAGCGGACCCACCGGCGCGTGTTCGGCTGCTTCGCGCCCAGCGGCGCTCGAGCCACCGCTTTGCGGTTGCTCCGACCGTCGCTGGGCGCGATTGTCCCGCCGGGAGGAAGGCACATGGAAGGTTTGGTTGGTCTGACGCTGTTTGCCGTCATGGGCTTCGGCTTCTTCGTCTTGGTTCTGATCTTCAAGGCCCTGCGCGTCGTCAATGAGTTCGAGCGCGGCGTGGTGTTTCGGTTGGGGCGGGTGAGCCCCGACAACGTCAAGCAACCGGGGTTGCGGCTGTTGCTGCCGTTCCTGGACAAGATGATCAAGGTGGACATGCGCACGGTGACCCTGGACGTCCCGCCGCAAGAGGTGATCAGCAAGGACAACGTCACCATCAAGGTGAACGCGGTGATCTACTTCCACGTGATGAACGCGACGGACGCGGTGATCAAGATCGCGAACTACTACACCGCGACCTCGCTCTACGCGCAGACCACGCTACGCAACATCCTGGGTCAGCACGAGCTCGACGAGATCCTCGCCGAGCGCGAGAAAATCGGTCACGCGCTGCAGGAGATCATCGACCAAGCGACGGACGCTTGGGGCATCAAGGTCACGGCGGTGGAGATCAAGGACATCGAGCTCCCCGAGGTGATGCGCCGAGCGATGGCCAAGCAAGCCGAGGCAGAGCGCGAGCGTCGCGCGAAGATCATCGCCGCCGAGGGCGAGTTCCAGGCCGCGCAGCGACTGCAGGAAGCGGCCGGCGTGCTGGCGCAAAACCCCGCGGCGATCCAGCTTCGCTACCTGCAGACGCTGGTGGAGATTGGTGTCGAGCAGAACACGACGGTGGTCTTCCCGCTGCCTCTGGACCTGCTGCAAGGCTTGAAGAACCTCAGCAACATCGGCGCGAGCGTCGACTCGCAAGGGCCCAGTACCAGGCGCCTGGGTTAGCGAGCCCGCGGAGGACAATCCGCGGGGAAGCGCCGTTGGGTGCTACAGCCCCAGGTAGGCTATGGGTACGACGAAATGAACCGAGGCCCGCTCCAGCGCTTGGAGTGGGCCTCGTTTGGGCGAACACCGACGTGACTCACTCGTCGGCTTCGTCGCCGTCGTCTCCGTCGTCTCCGTCGTCGGGGGGACCGGCTCCGTCGCCGATCCCTGGTTCACCGTCGGGGCCGGGAGGATTGACCGCGATCGGCGGGTCTTCAGGCGGCGGGGGGTTGGCGGGCGGTCCGTCGTCGCCCGGTGGGTTGGCGTGTTCTTCGATCTCGGGTGGGTTGGCCGTGGGTTGACTGCCACCGCACGCGGGGGCGAGTGCGGCGGTGAGCACGAAGGCCGGAGCGAGCTTCTTTAGTCGGCGCATGGATCTCCTGGGGTTTTGGGGGGGGGGCGTTCGATTGGGAACGCTGGCCACGCCGTGAGCTTACACGACCCATGCCAATCGGGCTTCT
>JAGQIY010000275.1 GCA_020430865.1 Myxococcales bacterium | reverse complement strand
GACCTGTGCGCGGTCCTGCTCCGGCACACTCGAGATGAGGAGGAGGTCGCGAAGCGCGGCACGGCATGCCGCCTCGGGGCGACCCGAATCGGCAGCGAGCGCCACGACCGCTTCGGTGACGGTCATCGGCCTCGCGCGAACCCACCGCTGGTCGACGTCCGAGAACGTGACGCCGAGCCGGGTCTCGACCCAGACCGACAACGGGTGCGACGCCAGGTCGGCGTTTGTGATGGTCGGCGAGATCCCGGCATCGATGGCCGCGCCAAGGGCCGCGGCCACCGAAGTCGAGCTCGCGGTCGGGTCCGTGATTCGCTCGAGCGTCTCGACGATGACGTTGCTCTCGGGGATCGGGACCGAGAACAGCTTGGAAGCTACGCGGGCAACGACTCGGCTCTTGTCCTCGATCGACCCTTCACTCGCCATCGTGGCGGAGGTGCCGATGCACTGCAGCTTCTCGGGTCGGAGGCGCTCGCGGACGCGCCGCACGAGCAGGGCCACATCGGCGCCCTGGCGGCCTCGGTAGGTGTGCAGCTCATCGAGGACGAGGAAGCGCAGACCCACGCAGTTGTCGATGACCCGGCGGTCGACCTCCTCCTGCCGCGTCATGAGCAGCTCGAGCATCATGAAGTTGGTCAGCAGGATGTCGGGCGGGTTGTCGGCGATCCGCTTCCGCTCTTCGGCGTCTTCCTGGCCCGTGTACCGGGCGAACGTGATGGGCGGGGCGCCGGCGACGTTGCCGACGAACTTCCCCAGCTCCTCCAGCTGAGAGTTCGCCAGCGCGTTCATCGGGTAGATGATGATGGCGCGTGTGCGGGCCTGGCCGCTCTTGCGCTTCTCGGCGAGCACCCGGTGAACGATCGGGATGAAGAAGCACAGCGACTTGCCGGAGCCGGTGCCGGTGGTGACGACGTAGCTCTCGCCGGCCTCGGCAAGTGCGACGGCTTGCTCCTGGTGCTTGTAGAGCGTGAGGGGCGTGCCCTTGACCTGAAAGATGTCGGCGCAGACGGGATCGAGCGCCCCACCATCCACCAGACTTTGGATGTCCGTGGAGCGCTTGTAGCTCGGGTTGATCTGGATGAGCGGCTCAGGCCAATACCGCTCCTCCGCGTAGATCGCCTCGACCTGTAACCGAATGTCAGGCGAGTGGATCGTCGTGAACGAAGTGGCGAAGCGCTTGTACTCGTCGATGACCGAGTCGCGGAGCGCGAAGATGTCCAGCGCCGGAGCGCCACCGGTGCTGCTCATCGCTCGCCTCCTTCGTCATTCAGGCTTTCCGCAGCACCGCCTGCCTCAATCCACGCGTCGACCTGCGATAGTTTGAACTTCCACAGGCGCCCGACGCGGTGTGCCGGCAGGGACTTCGCCTCGATCCAGCGGTAGACCGTGTCCTTGGCGATGCCGAGGTGCTTGGCGACCTCGTCCACCGACACCCAGGGCTCTTGCTCGTGCATTGACCGGCTCCAGCAGGACGAAAGACGCAGGGTTCCCGCTCACGCCCACCTTGGACGCGGTGCGACGCTATCACGGTCTTTGGGGAGCGCTCGAGCGCGGCGAAGATCTACGAGACTCGGCGAGAGTCGGTTG
>JAGQIY010000274.1 GCA_020430865.1 Myxococcales bacterium | reverse complement strand
CCGTGAACCGCGGCGTCTGGCGCGTGCCTCCTGGTGGAGGAACACCCGTCCAGGTCGTGCAGTTGCCCGATGACTCGTTTCCCAACGGCAACGTGCTGCTGGGAGGAAAGCTGTACGTCGCAGACTCCAACCTGGCGACGATCTGGGAGATCAACCCGTACAGCAGCGCAGCCGAGGGGAACACCGCGGAGGTCTGGGCGCAGAGCCCGCTGATCGAGCGCAACGTCGCGGGCGCCGGTTTTCCGGGAGCCAACGGCATCCAGCGCTTCAGGAGGTCGTTCTACGTCGCCGCGACGGACAAGGCCACGATCGTCGAGTTCCCGATCCTGCGTGATGGCACCTCGGGTTCACCCAGCGTGTACGCCGAGACCGGCGTCGGATGCGATGACATGGCGTTCGACTTCTTCGGAAACCTGTACTGCGCCAGCTTCTTCGACACGGTGTTGAAGATCGACAAGCACGGCGGCGTCGAGACCGTGCTCGAGGGCGGAGACCTGGATGGGCCCACGTCCGTCGCCTTCGGTCGCACTTGGGACGACTTTCTCGAGATCTACGTCACGAACGGGTCGTTCCCGGGTTTCAGCGCCAAGAACACGCCCACGCTGATGCGCTATCGCGTCGGCGTGCCCGGCGCCATTCCCTACTGAACGTCTCGTGCGTCCGAGTTGGCCGCGCGGGCCTCCCCCTCGTCCTGGGGTGACGCCTGCGTGGCCGGTCTCCGTCCTGTGAAAGAACGAACTACTCATCTAGCCATGACTCAAAATCCCAACACGGCTCCGGACGACGCGATCGCGACCCTGAAGGTCGGTGTTTGCGTGTGGGAACTCGAAGAGCCCAATACCCCTGCCAGTCTCCGGCTCGTGGTCTGCAACGAAGCGGCAGCCAAGTTCATGTCGGTCAAGCGCGAGGACGTGCTCGGCAAGCGCATCCACGAGGGCTTTCCCGGTTCCGAGAAGATGCCCCTCGCCGGGATCTTCACCAAGGTGGTGGAAACCGCCGAGGGCATGCTGCTCGGGGACGTACCCTACGTCGACGACGTGATCCCGGACAGCGTGTTCTCGATCCACGCCCACTACCAGGGCGAGCGGCGCTGCTGCGTCGAGTTCACCAACGTCACCGAGCAGCGCAAGGCCGAGCGGGAGGTCGCCGCGAAGCACGAAGAGCTGACCAAGGCGCTGAACGAGCTCTGGAGCGAGATGGACCTCGCGCAGAAGATCCAGACGGTGCTCCTGCCGAGCGAGACCAACCTCGACGACTACGAGGTGGCAGCAATCATGCGCCCCGCAAGTACAGTTGGGGGTGACTACTACGACGTCGTCCGCACCAGGAGCTGTCCTTGGATCCTGATCGGGGACGTGTCGGGGCACGGCGTCAGCGCGGGGCTGATCATGATGATGGTACAGACCGCTGTGCGCACGGCACTGGTTCAGTCCGACGGTGCCGTCTCGCCCTCCAAGCTCCTGGCGCAGGTCGCGACGGCGGTGCAGACGAATTTGGCTCGTATAGGTCAGAACCAGTACATGACCATTTCGGCGCTGAAACTGAACGGCTCGCGGGTGGAACACGCGGGGCTTCATCAAGACGTGGTTGTGTTTCGCGCCGCGACGGGTCAGGTCGAGACGTTCGAGAGCAAGGGAGTGTGGCTCGGCGTGGTTGACCAACCCGGTGACTTGCTGGAAGACTCGAGCCTGGAGCTCGCCGCGGGGGACACGCTCTTGTTGTTCTCCGACGGCCTCACGGAAGCGCGGGTCGGGGGCGAGCTCTTCGGTCAGGAGCGAATGGTCGGGTTGTTCAAGGAACTCGTGGGCTCGGGTCAGAGTTGTGAGGCGATCGCGCAAGCGCTCTTGGATGCAGTTGGAAGTGAGGAGCTTGCCGATGATCAGACCGTGGTCGTTGCCCGACGGCTCCCGGAGCGCGCCTAGTGGACGCGGAGCTCGACTTTCAGATCCCTGGGCGGGTCTGGGAGGACGTGCGCGAGGTGCGCTCGCGCATCGCGGACACGGCCAGCGGCTTGCCACGCGACGTGGCAGCGGCGACGGTGATGTGCGCCTCCGAGCTGGTGGAGAACGCCCTGAAGTACGGAGCGAGCGTGCCGGGGCAGAGTGAGATCGCCGTACGTCTGCACGTCACGGACGATCACGTGACCGTGGAGGTCACGAACGGAGTGGCAGCCATGGATCGCCTGAACGACTTGACCGCGCGCGTCACGCAGATCCAGCAGGCTTCGGATCGTCACGCGCTGTACCTGGCGCGCCTCCAGGAGTTGCTCGACGACCCGACCACCTCGGGCAAGCTCGGGCTCTACCGGATCGGATACGAAGGACAATTCGACTTGAGCTGTAGCTACGCGGACAACATCGTTTCCGTACGGGCAACGAGGGGACTGGTATGACGGACTACGCCGAATACGATCACGCTGGCCTGCAGATCCGCGTCGCCGAGGAGGGCGAGCGAGTCCTGGTCACCTGGCGAGGCATCAGCGACACCCGGGATCCGTCCCTGGTGCTGTGGCCGTTTCTCTCCGAGCTGGTCTCGCGCCTCAAGGGCGAGACGGTGGTGATCGACTTCCGGAACTTCGAGTACATGAACTCGGCCACGGTGTCGCCGCTGATCCGCTTCGTGAAGGAGCTCGACGCCGTCGGTGCCAAGAGCACGCTGCTGTTCGACGTCGCGCAGCAGTGGCAACGGGTCAACGCCCAGTGCATGCGCTCCATCGCCCGCACGCTCAACGCCGTCACCGTACCCTGAGCCAGTCGCTGGCTCGGCCCTCGGGCTTGGGGGGGAGGGGGAGCGCCTGGGCTCGGTGGATCCATGCGCCGAGTGACGCCCGACGTCGAAAGCCAGGCCGGTGAGCCAGCCTCCGCGCATGAGGTCGACCACGGCGCCTGATGCCGGTTAGGCTGAGCCGCGATGATCTCCTCGCGCGGCCTCGTCGCCTACGCCGAACGCCTCGATCCCGAGGCCACCAAGCGGCTGCACTCCGACTTGCTGGTCGGTCAGCACGGCGACGCAGTGCCTGGTAGGGCGCTGGGGGTCGTGCTCGGCGTGGCTTATCCACCGCTCGCGCCGGTCCACGGCTGGCAGATCGAGGCGCTGGACCGCATCGCTCAGGAAGGATGGTCCACTCCGCGCACCGGGTCCGAGATGACGGGCCTCCTGGTGGAGCAATGCGGCGACCT
>JAGQIY010000273.1 GCA_020430865.1 Myxococcales bacterium | reverse complement strand
CGCTTCGAAGCGCAACTGCCGCCGATCATGCCCGTGTTCCTCGGTACCACTCTGCTCACCATCTGGCTCGCGCGGAGCGAGCAAGGGCGGCGGCTCTCGGCGCTGCCCCTGACCTGGCTGGTTGGCTTCCAGGGTTTCCGCGTGGTAGTGGAGCTGTTGCTTCACCGAGGATACGTCGAGGGCTTCGTGCCGCGGGAGCTCACCTTCGAGGGACGCAACTTCGACATCGTCTCCGGCGTGCTGGGGCTGGCTCTGGGGCTCTGGGCGCGGCGTGCCACGCCTCCGCGCTGGGCGCTTTATGGGTTCAATGTGCTCGGCCTCTTGCTGCTCGGCCTGGTGGTGTCGACGGCGGTCATGGCGATGCCGACGCGGTTCCAGGTGCTCCACACGGATCCGCCGAACGTCTGGATCGCCGAGGTGCCCTTCGTCTGGCTGCCGACGGTGCTGGTCCAGGCGGCGCTGCTCGGGCACTTGCTGCTGTTCCGACGCCTGTGGGGGAAGCCCGTGGTGGCGTCCGCTTCCTGAAGTGGATGCTGAAGCCATCGCTAAGTCGTCCGGAATTTGCCTACATGTAGGTGCGTGAGGCATGCGTGGTTCGTGGTTCGCTCTCTCGCTCTCATCGTGCTTGCCATTCAGCTCTCACGCCCGACGATCCCGCGGCAGGAGGCGCTGCACTACGCGAAGGTGCTCCAGCAGGAGGCAAAGGAGCACGACTTCGACCCCTTCACGGGGGTCGCGATCATCCACTTCGAGAGCTACTGGCATCCTGGCGTGGTGTCGAAGGACGGCGAAGACTACGGGCTCGCACAGATCCGCGCGCGCTACGTTCGAGGTTGCCGTGGGGATGAAGATCCGCTGAACGATCCGTCGACCGATTGCCTGTCAGCGAAGGCGCGGCTCCTGGACGGCGCGACGAACATCCGCCGCATGGCAGCGCTGATCACCGCGAATCGGGAGCTCTGCAAGGAGAAGACGGGGCGTGTCTGGTTCCACGAGTGGCTGGCGAGCTATCAAGGCCGCAACCGCCCGAAGGAAGACAAGTGGTGTACGCCCGGGGACGGGACCTGGCGCGTGGTCAATTACCGCAAGGAACTGATTGCGAAGCTGATTCCGAAGGCCGCGCCGACGAAGCACGGCGCGGAGCGGGAAAAGAGCAAGCCCGCCGGCCACGCCCAGCGCGACCGGTCTTCCAAGCGGACCGAGGGCAAGCCCGCAGCGCGCCATCGAACCTCCAGCGAGAAGCGCGTCAAGCAGCCCGTGGGCAAGCGCGCCAAGGGGGAGGGGAGTTCGCGCTCCGAGCAGACGAAGCGCGCCAAGGCGAAGCGCAAGGCCTCGCTCCGCGAGGCGTCCCGCGAGAAGCAAGCTGGCCAGGGCTGAAGTCTTCAACGCGTGGCCGCGTCGCAGCGCTGGTTCTTGAGTCTCAGCTCACATGCGGCTGACGGCATCTTCACCAGCGGCGCCCGACTCCGGACACTTCCGTTTCCGTAGGGTTGGGGGAGAGGCGAGCCATCGGTCGCCTCGGTGACGTGCACGTCGATCGGCACGAACTCGCTGGGGCGACGTCGACGGGCGCTGGACGCTCGGGCGCTCGACCACGGGTCCTCGCCCCCTGCTGAAAGTGATAGGCGTTATCAGACGCTAGTAGCGCCTGGATCTTTCCGCGGGCGGCCGCCGGTAGGGCACCGACCAAGGGCGCTAAAACCAATGAATGGCGCAGGAATTGCGGCTATCTGGTGCGGTGACCCCGGAGAAAATGCTTGTTGAAAACGCTTTTCATTTTCAGTATGGAGTGCTTCAAGCTAGACCCCAACCCCACTCGAGGAGTTCTCCGAGATGCGTTTCTTGATTCCTGCGGCCGTGCTGGCCGGCTTGCTCGTCAGTTGCTCGAGCGACGACGAGACCACTGCTTCGGGCGGCCTACCCGCGAGCGCGAGCGATGCCGTGGCGACGTACGCCGACATCGTCGAGGCCACCTACCAAGACTCTGCGAAGACAGCGGGCGACCTCGACGCTGCCGCCCAGGCGCTGGTTGCGGAGCCGTCGCAGGTCACGCTGGACGCGGCGCGCGCCGCCTGGTTGGCTTCCCGCGAGCCGTACCTGCAGAGCGAGGCGTTCCGGTTCTACGACGGCCCGATCGACAACCCCGAGGACGGGCCCGAGGGCATGATCAACGCCTGGCCGCTGGACGAAGCGTACATCGACTACGTCGATGACATGCCCGAGGCCGGGATAGTCAACGACAGCGCCGAGACCATCGACGCCAGCACGCTGATGAGCCTGAACGAGCAAGGCGGCGAGGAGAACATCGCGACGGGCTATCACGCCATCGAGTTCCTGCTCTGGGGACAAGACCACAGCGAAACGGGGCCGGGCGATCGGTCCTTCAACGACTACACCGATGGGGCGGAATCCACTGCGCCCAACGCCGATCGTCGCGGGCTGTACCTCACCACCACCACGGGTCTGCTGCAGAGCCAGCTCGATGACCTGGTCGCTGCCTGGGCGCCTGGTGAAGAGAATTACCGGAAGGAAATGGAGTCGGCCGAACCGAAGGAGGCCTTCCGGCGCATTCTGACCGGGATGATCGTTCTCTCCGGGTTCGAGACGGGCGGCGAGCGCCTGCAGACCGCGCTGGATTCGGGAAGTCAGGAGGACGAACACTCCTGCTTCAGCGACAACACACACCGGGACATGATCCAGGACATCCAGGGCGTGAAGAACGTCTGGGAGGGGCACTACCACCGCCTCGACGGCAGCATGGTCTCGGGAGTCGGGATCGGCAGCGTGATCGCCGAGATCGACGCCGACCTCGCGAAGCAGGTCGGCGACAAGATCGACGCCAGCCTGGCGCTGGCCAAGGCGCTGCAGCCACCCTTCGACCAGGAGATCGCCCTCGACAACACCGAGGGCCGAGCGCGAGTCGAGGCGCTCATCGTTTCCCTGAGAGAACAGGAAAAACTGCTCGAGCAAGTCTTTCGCAAGCTCGAGCTGGACATCCCAGTAGCCGAGTAACCCCCAACGCTCCCACCAGGCGGCCCAGCGAGTCAACAGACCGGGGCCGCCTGAGGTGCTTCTAGAGTCATGCTTCATCGAACGTTCCCCAGGTCAAGAATCGCGAAATCTCCGCCAGCGGTGCCGCGTGCCGCGCGGATCTTGCCGCTGGTCCTGTTGCAGCTGATCGGGACCCTCGGGTGCTCCAGCGAGGACGCAGAGCCCAGCTCGCAGGTGGACGACGGCGAGTGGCTTCCTGGCGGAGATACGACGAACACCCTGCTCGGAGGCAAGAACGCCTTCACGATGCCGGCCGAGAACATCCAGCCGGAGCACGAGTCGCTGTTCTATTCCGGCAACGCCTTCTTCAATCAGGCCTGGGTGCAGGCGCCATCGAGCACCGACGCGCGAGATGGCCTGGGGCCGCTGTTCAACGCGCGCTCGTGCGCGGCCTGTCACTTCAAGGATGGGCGTGGCAGTCCACCCCTGGCGGCCGACGAAGGTTTCGTCGGCTTGCTGCTGCGGCTGTCGGTGCCGGGCGAGGACGAGCACGGTGGTCCGAAGGGAGACCCCAACTACGGGGGCCCGTTGCAGCCCTGCGTCATCGGCGACGTTCCGGCGGAGGGTACCCCCAGTGTCAGCTATCGAGAGCAGGGCGGAAGCTACGCGGACGGGGAGAGCTATTCCTTGGCGGTGCCTGAGTACACCATCGACGCTCTCGCGTACGGTCCGCTGGCAGACTCGGTGCTCGTTTCCCCGCGGGTTGCTCCCGCAGTGATTGGGCTCGGACTGCTGGAGACGATTCCCGAGTCGCGTCTGCAGGAGCTCGCAGATCCCGACGACGCGGACGGAGACGGGATCAGCGGCCGCATCAACTACGTGTGGGACGCCGAGCGTGGGGAGCTGGCGGTGGGCCGCATGGGCTGGAAGTCGGAGCAACCCAGCGTCCGCTTGCAGTCTGCGGGCGCGTTCAATGGTGACATCGGCATCACCACTTCCATCTTCACTCAGCAGGACTGCAGCAGCACTCAGGCCGAGTGCCTCGCGGCCACCCCCGGAGGGTCACCGGAGCTGGGAGACGACCTGCTCGACCGCGTTCAACTGTATGGGCGCCTGCTCGCGGTGCCGGCGCGGGTCGCCTACGACGAGAAGCGTGTGCTGCAAGGCAAGCAGCTGTTCCACGACGCTGGTTGCGCGGGCTGTCACACGCCGCGCCACACCACCGGGGACAGCGATCTGCCAGAGCTGGCTTATCAGACCATCTGGCCTTACACGGACCTGCTGCTGCACGACATGGGGCCGGAGCTCAGTGACGAGCGGCCGGTGTTCGACGCGGCCGGTGCGGAGTGGCGCACGCCGCCGCTGTGGGGTATCGGTCGCTATCCCGACGTCAATGGACACCAGCAGCTGCTCCACGACGGGCGCGCGCGGGGCGTCGCCGAGGCCATCCTGTGGCACGGCGGCGAAGCCGCGGCCTCGCGAGAAGCCTTCAAGGGCTTGAGCCGTGAGGAGCGCGACGCCCTCGTCAACTTCGTCGAGTCGCTATGAGGCGAAGGGACTTCGTCGGCTGCGTGGGCGTCGGCGCCGCCGCGCTGGTGCTGGGGCGCGCTTGTCTCCCTGAGGATACAGTGGACGTGCGTCGCCGCTTGCTGCGCTCCTGGACCTCCGAGCTCGCGATCGGTGACTATCAGCAGCTGGTCAGCGCGAGTCGAGCGCTGGGCGCTCGCGCCGGGGAGCTCCGAGACGAAGGCGGCGACGCCGAACTCACGGCGGCGCGCCAAGCTTGGAACGTCGCGCGCGCGCCGCTCAAGCGCGCCGAGCTCTTCGGCTTCGGACCCTACCTCGAGGAGCCCGAGCGCTTCGGACCGAAGCTCGACTTCTGGCCGGTCCGCCCAGACGCCATCCAGGCGGTTCTGGCCGGCACGGGTGTCCTGAATGCGCTCAGCGCCAGGAGCCTCGGGGCGCCCGCCAAGGGT
>JAGQIY010000272.1 GCA_020430865.1 Myxococcales bacterium | reverse complement strand
TGGGGCGAGGTGACCAGGTGCGCGTCGTGAGCCAGCTCTCTCCCGTTCAGATCTTGCGCAACCTCGAGCTGCCAGAT
Source organism: Myxococcales bacterium (assembly GCA_020430865.1). Next base: position 24,706 of record JAGQIY010000272.1, on the reverse strand, counting down.
CCTCGCCCTGGAGCCGCGCGCGGAGGCGTCAGCCTGAGCGGGTCCGTGCTGTCGCTCTCCGTCGAGCGCGCTGGAACGGGCGTCGCCCACGGGATCGATCGCCTGCGGGCGCGAGCGCGACGCCGCATCATCCAGACCTTCGATCCGCTGGCCGCGCCCATGGCGCGCGCGCTGGTCCTGGGGGAGAACGATCTGGACGCAGAGGATGACAGCGCCTTCCGCAAGAGCGGGCTGTCTCATCTCCTGGCTGTGAGCGGCACCCACCTGGTGTTTGCGGTGGTGAGCGTGATCACTGCGCTTCAAGCGCTCCTGACACGTCTCACTTTCATTTCCTCCCGGTATCATAGCGCTCGGATCGCTGCATGGGTCGGCTGCCCGTTGGCGCTGGCCTACGCGGACTACGCCGGAGGCAGCGGTTCGGCGTGGCGGGCGGCGTTCATGCTGTGTGCCGTGTTCGCCGCACGGGCGCTGGGGCGCCGCGCGGGTCCTGCACGAAGCCTCGGGTGGTCAATGCTCGCTGGTGCGCTGTTCGATCCGCTGGTGTGCTACGATGTCTCCTTCCTCCTGTCCGCGGCCGCCACCGTGGGTCTGGTTTGCATCGGCTCCCCCGCCCTGGCCTGGGCGGAGACCTGGAGCATCACCAAGCGCAGCAAGGTCGTCGGCTACCTGAGCGCCTCGATCCTGGCGACGGTGGGGTCGATGCTGCCCTGCGCCCCGTTGCTCGCCGTGCTGAGCCCCGACCTGACGTTGGCGGGCATCCTGGCCAACGTCGTGGCGGCGCCCCTGGGTGAGGTGGTCGCGCTCCCGCTCTGCCTTGCCCATATCCTCGCGGCACCGGTGCCGATGCTCGAGCAGGGAATGGCGAAGGCCGCCGGAGGCGCGTTGCTGGTGGTGCGTCAGGTCGCTCACTGGAGCGCTGCCGCGCGCAGCATGGCGTTCGCAGTCCCGCCGCCCACAGCGCTCCATCTGTGGGTGCTCGGGTGCTGCGGCGTCGGTGCGCTGCTCGAGGCCTGGCGCAAGCGCTGGCGCGCGACCTGGCTGTGGGTCGCTGCCCTGATTCTGGGGAGCGTCGCCGCAGAAGTGCACGCTCGCCGCAGCGCGCGGCCCGTGGGTGAGCTCCGCGTAGCCCAGCTCGACGTGGGTCAAGGCGACAGCGCCCTGGTCGATCTGCCGGATGGACGCTTGATGCTGATCGACGGTGGGGGCTCCGCCCAGCTCGACTCCGGGTTCGACCCGGGGCGCCGTGTGATCCTCCCGGTGCTGCGCGCGCGACGGGTGCGGCGCATCGACGTGGTGCTCATCACGCACCCTCACCCCGATCACTATGGTGGCCTGTTCAGCGTGCTCCAGGCAGCCGAGGTCGGCGAGATCTGGGATAGCTCGTATCCCGGCGGCAAGGCCTACGAGCGCCTGCTCGAGAGCGGACCCAGGGTTCGCCATGCGCCGGAGCTGTGTCGAGCGCATCCAGCCGGCGGCGAAGCGAAGAACGGCTACACGCTGGAGGTGCTCGGTCCCTGTCCCGGCTCCACCGAGCTGGGCGCCAATGACAACTCGATCGTCTTGCGGCTGTCTGTCGCCGGGCGTCGCTTCCTGTTCACCGGCGACGCCGAGGCTGCGCAGGAGGCGCAGCTCCTGGAGCAACACCCGGCAGAGCTGCGAGCCGACTGGCTGAAGGCGGGACATCACGGCAGCCGCACGTCCAGCAGCGACGAGCTCATGAGAAAGGTGCGACCGCGACTCGTCAGTGTGTCCTGCGGAGTGCGCAACGGCTTCGGTCATCCCCACCTCGAGGTACTGCAGCGCATCCGCGAGAGCGGCGCGGAGCTCTGGCGCATCGACGACCAGGGCAGTCTCGAGCTCGACCTGATCCAGGGTCGGCTGGAATACACCGGCTTCGCGCTGGGCGGGGCGCGGCGCGAGTTCCCCCGCGCGCCCACCGAGACGGCCAAACCAGGGTCCACACCCCCAGCGTCGCAGGCCGGGTTTGACGGCAGCTCGCGCGCTCGGTAGCTGAGGCACATGACCGAAGGTATCGAGACCATCTTCACCGCCGAGCAGATCCAGGCGCGGGTCCAGGAGCTGGGGGCGGAGATCAGCCGCGACTACCAGAAGCGCAGCCTGGTGCTCCTGTGCATCCTCAAGGGGAGCTTCGTCTTCGCCGCCGATCTGGCGCGCGCGATCGAGCTACCGCTGCGCATCGAGTTCATGGGGCTGTCGAGCTACGGCGAGGACACCAAGAGCTCCGGCGTCGTGCAGATCACGCAGGACGTGAGCACACCCCTCGCGGGTGAGGACGTGCTGATCGTGGAAGACATCGTCGATACCGGGCTCACGCTCCACTACCTGCTGCAACAGATCCAGACCCGCGGTCCAGCGAGCGTTCGTATCTGCTCGCTCCTGCACAAGCCCGCGCGCGAAGTGAAGAAGGTCGCCATCGACTACCTCGGCTTCACCATCGAGGATCGCTTCGTCATCGGCTACGGCCTGGACTGGGCGCAGAAGTACCGGAACCTGCCGTTCATCGGCGAGGTGACGAACCCCTGACGTTTCCTTGCGGTATATCTAGATGAAGTCCCACGATCTGCCTCACGTCCCCGCCTTCGCGAAGCTGCGGGGAGCCCAGGTCCTCATCACGGGGGGAGCCGGCTTCATCGGCTCCCACCTGGCGCGGCGCGCGACGGCGCTGGGCGCAGAGGTGCGCATCCTCGATGACCTCTCCGGAGGCTTCCTCGAGAACCTGGCGGGCATCGACTACGAGTTCTTCGAGGGCTCGGTGGAGGACGCTGGACTGGTAGAGCGGGCAAGCCAGGACGTCGACTACGTGTTCCACGAGGCCGCGATGGTCTCGGTGCCCGAGAGCGTCGAGCGGCCCTCGCGCTGCTACAGCATCAACAACCTGGGTTGCCAGAACGTGCTGGAGAGCGCCGGCCGCGCCAGGGCCAAGCGTGTGGTGCTCGCCTCGAGCGCCGCCGCCTACGGGCAGACCCCGAGCCTGCCGAGCAAAGAGGGCGACCTGGCAGACTGCTGGTCTCCCTACGCCGCGAGCAAGGTTGCCGCGGAGCTGATGAGCCAGGCGTGGGGCCGGGTGAGCGGGCTCTCCAGCGTGAACCTTCGCTACTTCAACGTCTACGGCCCACGCCAGAACCCGAACTCAGCCTACGCAGCGGTGATCAGCGCCTTCGCCAAGGCGCTCATCTCCGGCGTTCAGCCAGCCATCTTCGGAGATGGTTCACAGACCCGGGACTTCACCCACGTGGACAACGTGGTCCTGGCCAATTTCCTCGCGGCAACTCATGAGACGACCTTCATGGGGGAGGTCTTCAATGTGGGGCTCGGTCGCCGGACCAGCCTGCTCGAGCTGCTCGGCGCGATGTGCCGAACCCTCGGCAAGGACGTCGCTCCCGCCTTCGGGCCGCTGCGCGCAGGTGACGTCGCCCACTCGTGCGCCGACATCAGCCGGGCTCGGGGAGCGCTGGGCTACGCGCCCTGCGTCGATTTCGAGACCGGCCTGAAGGACACGCTGGCAGACTTCCAGCTGCGCTACGCCGGCGCCTGAGCCCGCTGCAGCGTGCCCGGTGGTTGGTCTCCGGGAAGGGACTCCTGGGCAGAGCAAGCAGCTCGAGCTCGACAAACACGCAGCTCGGGAGACAGGAACCTCGCCTCGGAGGCGTCAGCTGCGTCGCTTCTGGTGTTCTCGAAGCCGCTGCAGGCGCTCACCGATGGCCTTCTCGAGGCCCTGGTCACTGGGCTCGTAGAAGCTCGCTCCCTCGAGTGCTTCCGGGAGGTAATCGGCGTCCACCCAGTTGCCTGCATGGTCGTGCGGATACCGATATCCCGCGCCATAGCCTTCCTGCTTCATCAGCTTGGTGGACGCATTGCGTAGGCTCAGGGGCACTGGCAGCGCACCGTGACGCTTGATCGCTTCCCGCGCGGCCGTGAACGCGCGGCCCACCGAGTTCGACTTGGGGCAGCTGGCCAGGTACAGGCAGGCGTGGGCAATCGGGTACAGCCCCTCGGGCATGCCCATGCGTCGGAAAGCCTGATCCGCGTTGACCGCGACCATCAGCGCGCGGGGGTCCGCGTTGCCGACGTCTTCGCTGGCGAATATCAGTAACCGTCGCAGCACGAAGAGCGGGTCATCGCCCGCCTCGATCATGCGCATGAGCCAGTAGATCGCCGCGTCGGGGTCGGAGCCTCGCATCGACTTGATGAGCGCGCTGACCACGTTGTAGTGTTCTTCACCGCTCTTGTCATAGAGCAGCGTCGGACCCCCGATGGCCTGTTCGACCAGGTCGAGGTCGATCTCCGACTGCTCTGGATTCCTCAGGGAAGCAGCGGTCTCCAGGAGACCCAGGGCGCGTCGCGCATCTCCTTGAGCGGCCCCGGCGATCGCCTCGAGCACCTCATGCGAGGCGCTCGGGGGCGAGCCGCTGACGGCAAGCCCGCGCTGCTCGTCACTCAGCGCGCGCTCCAGCAGGTTCAGGATGTCCGCTGCCGAGAGTTGCTCGAGGCGGAACACGCGACAACGACTGAGCACGGCGGCGTTCACCGCGAAAGAAGGGTTCTCGGTGGTGGCGCCGATGAGACGGATGGTCCCGTTCTCCACGTGGGGCAAGAAGGCGTCTTGCTGGCTCTTGTTGAAGCGGTGGATCTCGTCGACGAAGAGGATCGTGCTCTTGCCCTGGTAGTCGCGGCGCTCTCGCGCCTGCTTGATGATCGTGCGTAGCTCTGCCACCCCACCGAGCACCGCGCTGAAAGGCACGAACTCCGAGCTCGTCACCTCGCTGATCACGTGCGCGAGGGTCGTCTTGCCCGAGCCGGGCGGTCCCCAGAGGATCATGGATGGCAGCCGGTCGTCCTTGATCGCGCGGGCAAGGAGCTTGCCTTCGCCGATCAGCTGCTGTTGCCCGACCACCTCTGCGATCGTGCGGGGCCGCATGCGATCGGCGAGGGGCGCTTCCCCGCTCTGCCTCGATTGCCTCGCCGCGAGCAAGCTCGGCTGCCCCTTCATTCAGTGCCTCTCACCGAAGATCGCCGTGCCCACGCGGACCTCGGTGGAGCCCGCGGCGATGGCCGGCTCCAGATCCCCACTCATGCCCATGGAGAGCTCCGGCAAGCGGTCCACCCCTCCGAGCTCGTCTCGCAGCGCGCGCAGGCGCTCGAAGGACGCCCGCGCCTCGTCGGAGTTCTCGCTGCGGGGAGGGATCGCCATCAGGCCACGTACGCGAAGGCCCGACAGGGTCTCAGCCACGGAGAGCAGCTCGGGAACGAGCTCGGGGGCGACACCCGATTTGCTCACCTCGGCGGCGAGGTTCACCTCCAGCAGGATCTCCAGCACCTTATTTTTCCACACGGTATCACGCATCGCCTCGACCTGCTTGTGGAGCTCCCGCAGCAGGCGTGGAGAGTCGACGCTGCATACCCTGACGACGCGCGGGACGACGAGCTTCGCCTTGTTGCGCTGGAGGTGCCCGATCATGTGCCAACGGATGTCACCCAGGTCGCCGAGTTCGTCGGCCTTGCTCGCGAGCTCCTGGGCGTAGCTCTCACCAAAGTCGCGTTGACCCGCGCCGTAGGCTTCGCGAATGGCAGCGCTCGGCTGCTTCTTGGAGACCGCCAGGAGCTTCACGCCAGCGGGATCACGCCCAGCGCGCTGCGCGGCCTCCTGGATGCGGGCGCGAACCGCCAACAGCCTCGATGCAACCGACGTGTCTCCCATGGGGCTCGCAGTGTTATCCATCCGGCGCGTCAGGCAATCCGCAACGCCCGCGTCCGATCAGCGCGTGAGGCTCTCGTAGACGTCGAGGGTGCCCCGCGCCATGCGCTGGATGCTGAAATGACGCGCTCGCGCCACCCCGGCAGCGCTGTAGCGGCGACGCTCCGTCGCGCTGTCGGCGAGCGTGACGAGGGCTCGAGCGATCGCCGCGTGATCCTCGGGGTCCACGGTGATCGCTGCGTCTGCGGCGACCTCGGCCATGCTCGAGAGATCGCTGGTGATCACCGGACAGCCCGCAGCCATGGCCTCGACCACCGGATAGCCAAAGCCCTCGGCCCGCGACACGAAGAGCTGCGCCGCGGCGCCGCGCATCAACGACCCGAGCTCCGCGTCGCTGACGTAGCCCAGGAGCTGCACCGCGCCGGGCGCGCCCGCCTCCGCGAGACGAGCAGCGATTCGCCCCCGGGTTCCCTCGTCCAGCTCGGCGGCCCAGGCGAGCACCAGGTCGAGCTCCGGCGCCAGGCGCCGCGCCCGGATGACCGCGGACAGCATGCCGTCGAAGTTCTTGCGCCAGTCGCCAGCGCCCACGTACAGCGCATAGACCTTGTCGGAGAGCGCGAACCTGTCTCGGACGCTGCGATCCTGGCCCTCGGGTTCAGGCGTCCACAGCCGTAGATCGACCCCGTTGTAAACGACGCTAATTTTCTTTGGGGAAATACCCAGCAAGGTCACCAGATCGTTCGCCGTGGTCTCGCTGATGGCGATCACGTGGTCCGCCGATGCATAGCGGCGATGGTCGAGGCGCAACCGCCCGGGGTACCAGCCGTCCCGATAGTCGAGGTAGCGGTCAGGGTAGCGCAGCGGGATCAGGTCGTGCGCGGTCACGACCCGTGGACAGCGCAGCTTCCCGAGCGGTGTGGCGTTGGGGTGTCCCTGATGCAGCAGGTCCGGGCGCAGCTTTCGAGTCGTTCGCGCCAGGGTCAGCCGCAGGCGGTAGGCCCAGGCAGCGTGAGACTCACGGGGCGCGGAAGCGAGGCGCGCGATCGCCGCCACCATGTCGCCGCTCGTGCTGGAGGCTCCGGAGTAGCTGAGCGCCTCGAGGCCCGTGAGCTCGAGGCCCGGGTAAGCCTGGGCCTCGCTGGCCAGGGCTTCCCCCAGGCTCGCCACGTAGCGGCCAATGCCGCGGGTACGGGCTCCCGTGCGCAGCACCGAAAGATCGAAGAGGACCTGCCGCAACCCCTGCTCCGCTACTCCGCCGATGCCGCAGGGGCGGCGCTCGGCGTTGGCGTGGACCCACTTGCGCCAGAGGCAGCTCCGCCCTTGGTGAACTTCAGCTTCGCGTCTCGGACCACGAGGCTGTCCCCCGACGATGCCTGAAGAGCGCCTTCGAGCGACTCTCCTTTCTTGTCCGCAAGGAAAAACGCAGTGGTGATCTTCGCTTCTTCGTCCTCCGGGGTGAGCCGCACGCTGACCACCTCGCCCTCGACGTTGCCCGTCGCGCTCATCTCGCCGAGGGCACCGCTGAGCTTCCCGGTGACCTCCCCCTGTTCATCGATCTCGAGGGCGATCTTGCCCTTGCCGCTCTGCGTCTTGCCGTCGTCATCCTTCCAGTTGCGGACGGCGCCTTCCTTCGCCTCCATCTCGATCAAGTAGTGGGATGCGTCGTACTCCGCGGTCCAGGTGCCTTCGTACCAGGGCTTGGGTTTGGGGGGAGGACCAGCGCTGGCCTGGGTCGATGGGTTCGCGCTGGGCGTCGCGGTCGGCGCCGGATCCTCCTTGCACCCACTGACGGCGATGCCGAGCAACAGCAGCACCGCTGCGTTGGCGACGAGACGCCGGTTCGCTTGCTTCTTCGAGCTCATGCCTGAGAGCCTCCTCGCTGGCTGTTCCCGGTTACCATTTCGGTGATCCTCACCCCCACCTGCCCTTCGACCTCGACGAGCTCGCCTCGCGCCACCTCACGACCAGCACAGCGCAAGACCACGGGCCCCGACACGCGCTGGCTGGTTTCGATGACGTCGCCTGCCTGGAGATCCGCCCACTCACGAGCGCTCATCGTCACGCTACCCAGCTCGACACGTATCACCAGCGGAGCGTCCAGCGCCGATTCGCTCACGGGGGAGTGACCTGAGTTGTCTTCCGTCATCGCGTACTCCGATTCTTGCTTGTTGGACGAGGGCGCCGTGAAGGACCCGGTGCGCTCGAAGGCGGGCGCCGGAGTCAAGTCGGCGTCGGGAGCAGCGAACTGCTCGACGTCGAACGGCACGGCGACCTGGCGGCCGTCGACCCGCAATCCACCCCCCGACTCGAACTCGACGCGCGCCCCGATATCACTGCTCGGACCGGTCACGGCCCCATGACCCCCGATCGACGTCCCCTGCACGTCAACCCATAGCGGATCCCCAGGGATCCAGGCATCGCCGACCTCGAGCATCGTGAGGAGCTCTCGGTCACACAGGCTGGTACCGACAACCAGCGGAAGCGTGAGCGGCAGCCACCCGAGCTCCGCGAGCCTTCGTCCTTGTCCCGGCGCGGGCAGCGCCAGCGGCTCACACCAGGCGAAGACGGAGTAGGGGCTGCCGTCGATCAACAGCGTCAGCTCCGCCCACAGGACCTTCTCCGCGTGCCAGGCGCCGCTGGCGAGCAGCACCGAGTCGTGACCCACTCGGCGCGCGGCCTCGATCAGCAACGAGCTCAGTGCCCCGTGGGCGATGGCATCGAGGGGCGCGTCCGATCGGGACAGGCGCCAGGGCTGCCCGAGGAGACGCGTGAGCAGAACGCTGCCCAGCTCGGCGCTGGAGGTGAAACCCAGACGCGCGACATCTGGTTCCGTTCGGAAATAGAGCGCGATATCCCGCAATCCGAGCTGCCGGGAATCGGGCACGCTGCGGAGCTCGACGCCGTGAAACACACCGTCCACGTCGGCGCCCAGCAGGTCCCCCAGCGCGCGCGCCCACTTGCCGAAGCGAAAGACCCGCTCGAGGTTTCTCCGCATCCCCCGGCAGGCGCGAATCTCCTCTCGGCCCAGGTGCTCCAGGGCTTCCCACGGATAGTCGCGGACCACGCGGCTCACCCGGCGTCACTATCACTGGCACGCCATCGGCGACAGCCCGAGACTCCCAGGCGAACCGGGCCAAGAGCACGGGAGCGCTCGCCGACGCCTGCGGAGCGGGCGCCGAGCCAGGCCTCGCGACAGATGGCCAACTCACGGCTATTACAGAGAAATTTGCCGCCAGGCCGAACCTGGGAAGGCACCGGGAGCACGCCACGAGTCAAAGCCTCGTGGCTCGTGGTAACTTGCGGCTCCAATGCGTACGACGAGTCGAATGGGCATTCGAGCTGCGACCTGTGCCTGCCTGCTGATCGGCGTCAGCCTGGCCACGACGAGTCAGGCACAAGGCACCGCCAAGCAGGACAAACCTGCCAAGGCAGACTCGGGCGCGGTCAAGAAGGATCCCGATGGTTTGAAGGGCATCAGCCCGTTCTGGGAGGCGGTGAACCGCGGCAACAGCGCCTACATCGCCCGCGACTACGACAAGGCGATCACCGAGTTCCGCGAGGCGATCACCAAGGAACCGCAGAATGCGCTTGGGCACTACCGCATGGCGGAGGCTCAGCGCGCCAAGGGAGATCTTCCAGCGGCCGAGGCATCTTTGACGGACGCGCTGCGCTACGCAGGTAACAACCCACCGCTACGCGCCAAGATCCAGTTCCTGATGGCAGATCTGAAGGAGCGGGAGAAGGCGTACGACGACGCGATCGCCAAGTGGACGGACTACGAGGGCGCGGCGGCGAAGCCCGAGTCCAAGGCCTACGCAGAGACCGCCCCGGAGCGGAAGAAGCGCATCGAGACGTGGAAGCAGCTAGTGAAGGACTATGGCGCCGTGAAGGCGCGCATCGCGAAGCGCCTGGCCGAGGACGACAAGAAGTAGTCGGCAACCAGGATCCGACACCAGATCCGACACCAGATCCGACACCAGGAGGCGACGGCGACGTCGCCTCTTGGCGTTTGTGCCTCGGCGCAGAACGCCGAGGCCGACGGGGCGCGATGACGGAAGCTCGCGGGCTCAGCGCACCCGAATCGAGCTGTTCAGGGCGTTGTCCAGCTGGCGCACGAAGCCCTGAAACTTGGAGTACTCCGGCGGCTGAACCCGACCAGAGGCCAGGTAGAGTTCGCGCGAGAGCTTCAAGGTCGAACCTTCCATCGAGTCGCTCACGCGACCGTGGTGCTGCTGGAAGCTGCCATCGAACTTCGGCAACTGGCCATCGACGTGCATGCCCTCGGGCAGCTGAATCGCTAGCTCGCTCTTGATGTGAGTCGCGTCACCAAAGAAGAGCGGCGTCTGCCGCGTCGGCAGGGCGGCGAGCTGGGCCACGCGCGGAGAGAACGGAGGATCGATGACCAACGCACCAGCAGAGAGCTGAGCGAAGACGCTCATCTCCGCCGTCAACACCATTTCCAAGGGGAAATCTACTTCATCGAGGTGCTTGAGCTCGAACTTGATCAAGCGCGCCCCGCGAAGCTCCTTCCCGAGCAACTTGGACTCGATGATGTCCTTGAGCTGGGCCTCCGGTACCTGGGCCAGCCCGGCGCGCAAGCCGACGGCATACTTGCCGTGGTAGCGCTGGGTGAGCTGCAAGGTCGCCGACCCGTTCTTCTCGAGCTTCACGGTCCCGAGGTGCTCGATCAGGTCGAGGACGCCTTCCTTCGGGAGCTCGACCTTGGCGGGAGAGTCTCCACCCAGCTCGTAGCCGGGCATGCCGCGCACGGAGTCGGGGATGTAGCCGAAGGGCGTGTATTTGCTGTCGAGCGTGAGCCACACGTCTTGCTGCTTGGCAGGCTGCACTCGCAGCACCGCGGTCGTGAAGTCACTCGCCTCGGAGAGCGGGCCAATGCTTGGGGTGGTGATGCGGCTCTTGGCGACCACGTACTTCGCGGGGATGCCTCGTGCCTGACAGAGCAGGATGAACGCCTTCCAGCGGTTTCCCTGCTTGCCCACGATGACGCGCCGTCCGTCGCTCTCGTCGCCCTCCTCGATGTTGGCGATCACCCAGTGGTAGAGCTTCTTCACCTGCTCACTGGACGCCCGGGTCGAGCCAACGACGTTCGCGGCGATGGCCTTGATGCGCGGGTCCATCGGGGTCAAGTCGATTGCGGAGTCGTTGAGGTTGCGCAACCGATCCTGAAGGCTGACCCCCCAGCCGACGTGAACCGAAGGCAGGAACTCGGAGACCGGCGCGCTCAGTGGCTCGACCGGAGCCGCTGGGCTCTTGTTGACCAGCCAGGTGCGTACCTCACGCCCCGTGTCCTTCTCGATCGCCGGCGGCGGCACGTTGCCCCGTGTCTCGATCACCAGGTCCTTGTCGCTGGGCGAGATGAGCACGAACTGGCTCCGCCAGTAGGCGATATTTTCCTCTCGGAAAAACCAGCGAGGCCCGTAGTAGGCGCGCCCACTCTGGCCGTCGCCGTAGCGAGAGACGATGTTCTCGGTCTCGATGTAGTCGCCCACCTCGAGGTGCGGCATGGTGACGGTCGGTTTGCCTGCCACGAACTCGGGCTCGAGGATGCTGCCATCCTGCTTGATCACCCGCATGTGCAGCACCATGCCCTCGGGGGGGCGCTGCTCGGCAAACTGTCCGATCGCTTCAGGACTCTGGATGCGTACCACCTCGTGGCTCAACATGCGGCTCGAGGCATCGCCTCGCACAGCCACCGCCGAGTAGTCGAGGATGCGCGCCGCGGTGCCGTCCATCTCCTCACCGCTCGCCTCGTAGTCCTTGATCACCTTCAGCCCGTCGATGCGGTAGGGCTCGAGCTCGGTGACGCCCTCGATCAGGTCGATGGCGTCGGCGATGTCGCTGTAGTCCGCGCCCGCTTCGATCGCCTCGATCAGCGCCTTGCGCAGCGCGCCGTGCTTTCCACTCGCAAACTGGGCGTCGGCGAGCTCCAGGCGCGCGCGACCGCTCTTCGGCTCCTTCTTGATTGCCGCTTCGAGCTTCTTCCAGGTCTCGGCGGTGTTGCCAGCGCGCACCAGGACGTCCTCGATACGAGCCGCGATGTCCTTGCGATCGGGACGACGCTTGCCGAGGCGCTTCAGCTCGGCGAGCGCAGCGTCGTAGTCCTGCCGCGCCAGGGCGCGGTCCAGGCGGACCTCGCTGTCGGGCGAGAGCTCCAGGATGCGCTTCACCAGCTCGTCCGACTTGGCGAAGTCTCCGCGATCGTCGTACGTCGCCGCGACCACTTCGAGCGTCTCCGGATCCCTCGGGAAACGCTTTCCGAGCTCCAGGACCGTCTGCAAGCGCTCAGGGCCCCAGCCCAGCTGTCCGTACAGGGACGCCAGCGTGCTCAGGATGCCCGGCACCTCGGGAAACTCCGCGGCCAAGGCCTTGAGCGGCTTGACCGCTTCCGTCAGGCCCTTGGTGCTCGCGTCCCGCAGGATGAGCGCCATGCGCGGAGCCCAGAGCCTCTGGTCTCGCCTGGTGGCAGCTTCCTGCAGGCTGCGCACGAGGTCGTCCCCCTTGGATTCGTCGTACACCGGGTCGTCCGCGGCGAAGACCGCCGCGGTCGCCAGCGCCACGCCGGTGGCCTTGGTGGGTTGCTTGACCAGCGGTTGGATCAGCACGCTCGCCACGTCGTCCTGGCCCTCGACGTGGGCGAGCTCGGCGGCGATCAGGCGCAGCAAATCATCGTGTCCCTCCGCACCCTTGCCCGTGCGCGCAGCCTGCACGAAGGGCATCAACGCGTTGGGGTCCGCCAGCTGTTGCGGCGGCACGATGGCGTAGGGCGCGCTGGCGTCACTCGAGGTCTTCACCTGTGCGGGGCGACCGTCGAGCTCCAGGACACGCACCGACGTGTAGCCGTCGGTGAGCCGCGCCAGCACCCGGTGCCTTCCAGCCTCCAGGCGGAGCGCCGCGCCGAAGCGAGGCCATGCCCCCCACTCTCGGGGGTCACGCTCCAACACCTGCACGTCATCGACCCACATCGCCACCGCCCCCTGGACCACCAGGATCAGGTTCTTGGCGGCAGGCAGGTCCAGGAACGTTTCCCCGTAGAAAATACCGGAGTACACCGGTTCATCCACGGCGACATTGCATCCCCGGGTCTCGACCTTGAGTTGCCTGGGCTTCACCGAGGTCCCCGGGACCGAATCCCAGGACAGCGGCCACGGCCCCGGCTTCTCCGCGGGGTAGTGCCGGATGGTGTCCGAAGCGGCGCGGCGACCAAACGGACCCGCCATCCGCACGTTGCCGATGCAGCCGAACTGCTTGCGGGTGAGCTCCTCGACGTTGGAGTCCGCGCTTGCCCAAGCCTCGTCCGTGAGCCAGTCGACCAGCTCGGCGCGCGCGCGCCAGCCGATGAAGCCGGGTGTGTCGATGGTGGTGGTCACCGCTTGCCGGTGGTCTGCCCACAGATCGCGCCCCGCCAGGTGCCGAAAACCAAGGCCTTCGTTGGCCGCGTACCAGGCGATCAGCGGGGACTCGGGCGCGTTCTCCTTGCGAGCAGCCTGCAGACTCGCGAGGTAGTGCTCGGACGCACTGCGCATGTGGCCGTGGTGGACGTCGTCGAGCCCCCGGAGCAGGTGCGCGCGCGCGGATCCGACCTTCAGCTTGTCCAGTACCTCCCGCGCCTTCTGCGCTCTGGCGGGATCTCCGCCTGGAGATACGAGTTCCGCGGAGAACCACCGCTCGGCAACCCCCGGGTCGCTGGTCGAGGGTCCGAGCTTCCGCAGCTCGTCCAGGCTCGAGTTCGCGCCACGCTGCGAGTGACCACAGCCGACCGCTGCGAGCCCGCACAGGCAAGCGACGAGAGCCAGTCGCGCGCTCATTTCTCCACCACCAATCGCTGCGCGAACGCGCTGTCGACTTGCGTACAGAACTTCTTCCACTCTGAGTACTCGCTGCTCTTCACGCGGGAGGCAGTGACGACGAGCGTACTGGTCACCGTCACCTCGCCCTTGGTTTGCTGCACCTGAATCTCCCAGCTACCGAACTTCGACTTGCCTCCGCCAGCCGCGGGCAGCGCCGCCACCTTCATCCCCGCAGGCAGCTTGACCTTGAAGGTGTTCTTGGTCGTGCCGAGAGCGGGCAACTGCACGTCGAGCTTGCGCGACGACAGCGAGGCAAAGCTCGGAGTGAGCCGGTAGTTGCTGGTAACCGCCATGCTCAGACGCTTGCCCTCGAGGCGCGCGAAGCTCGGCGCCTTGCCCTTGATCTTCATGCTCACGGGCTGCTCTACGTCCTCGAGATCGTTCGTCACGATGCCGTCCTTGCCATCGTCGATCTCGATCCCGGGGAACTCCTGTCCCAGATCGCGCTGCACGCGCGCGCGGCGGGTCGCTTCCGCATGGTAGCGCCGGCGCCAGGAGGAGGCTCCGGTCCCGCGCGTCTCGTAGGAGAGCTCGAGCTTCGCGGACCCGTCCGGCGCCACCGCCGCGGTGACGTCACGGGTGTCCACCGCGGTCTTTGGGTCGATCTCCGGCAGGTGGACGAGCCTGCTGTCACCCTGGTTCACCAACAAACCGAGGGCGCCCAGGTCCATCGCCGGTAGCTCGGTGCTGCCGGTGTACTCTGCCGTACCATCCAGGTAGAGGTCGAGCTCCGGAACGTACGCGATGGCGTGGTCGAAGGGCGCCAGGCTGGCGACCTTCGAGTCGAAATCCCCACGCAACCCCGTCCGCAAGATGACGATGGTGGAGTCGATCCCGAGCTCCTTGAGCATCGACACGATCACCGTCGCCTTGTCCTTGCAGTCTCCCCAGCCACGGGCCACCGTCTGCACGCAGCGCCTCGGCTTGAAGCCGTAGATGCCGAACTCGAGCGCCACGTAGCGGGTGTTCTCGATCACCCAGCCGTAGACCGCCTTGACCTTCTCCAGGGTCGTCTGCTTGCCCTTGGTGATGTCCCGCACGAGCTTTCGCGTCTCGTCATCCAGATCGAACTGGTCCTTCGCGAGCCCCCAGTACCAGGTGCCCATCGCCTTGTAGTCCTTGAACGTCGAGACGTGGACGAAGCCGAGCACCTCTGGCCAGGGCGGCATCGCTGGCTCGGGCACGATCGGCGGAACCTTGTCCATCGCGAAGCGGTAGACCGTGTTGTCTCCCTTGGTCTCCTGACTCTTCTTCAGGCCGGGCAAGCGCACCGTGTCGATGTACAGCTTGCGCTTCTTGGGCGCGATCAGCACGTACTCGGCGTGGCCCACTGGCTCGCTCGACTGCAGGTACTCGACCGCGCCGAAGTAGTCGGCAAACTCGTTGATCGGAGTGACGTCATCGATGCGGTAGCGAAGCTCGACCACGTCGCCAGGCTCCAGCCGCGGGAACTGAACGTAGTAGGTGCGGCTCGAGGTGTACATGGCGATGCCAGGGTTGTCCGCGGCCGCCTCCCCGCTCTCGATCGCTTCGTCGATACTTCCGTCCGCCCGGTAGACCCGCGCGCCGCGCAGCTGAACCCGCTGGCTGTCCGCCTGGTAGGCGAAGCCATACTGCCGTGAGGTAGCGGCCGCGGAGTCAGTCAGGGGTTGGAAGACGACTTGCCGGAACTGACTGCTGAGTCCGTTCTCGTAGACGGTGGTGACCGTCAGGTCCACCAAGGTGCGCTTGTTCTGACCATTGGCCTTGGCCAGTCGATCCTTGAGGAAACGTTCAGACGCCCAGGCATAGGCCTCGTCGGAGCGGGGCTTGGGTGGCTCGATGTGCTCGACGTACTGGCGTACGTCTTGCTCTTGGGGACGGATCTGCAGGATCTGCCTGAGCAGCGCGAGCTGCTCCTCACGATCGCCAGTCTCGGCGTGGAGGTCTGCGATTGAACGGAGCATGCCCACATCCTCCGGCGTGAGCTCCAGGCCGCGCTTGTACTCCGCGATGGCGCGCTGGGGCTGACCCAGCATGCGCTGAGTCTGTGCACTCACGGCGTAGGCCCAGAGGCTGTCGCCGTCGGCCTCGAGGAGCCGCGACGTCCAGTGTTGCGCGGCCTTCGAGTTCCGGCGCGCGACCGCCAGATCGATCTTCTGACTCAGGTAGCTGCGGTCGTCGAAGCGCCGCGCCGCGTAGCGGCTCTCCACTTCCTCGGCCTCCGTGGATCGGCCCAGCGCGCGCAGCTGCGAGGCGTACATGTTCAGGAGCGTCACCGACTCGGGGTTCTTCAGCACCGCGCGCTCGAGCGCTTCCAGCGCCGTTCGACGCAGTCCGGCTTCGTTGTAGAGCTCGACCCGCCCCTCGATACCTTCGAGGTTGTCCGGATCCAGAGCCAGCACCTTGTCATAGAACGGGATCGCGTCGCGCCACGCCGGGCTGCTCCGCGCCAGGCGCGCCCGCGCCAGGAGCACCTGAACGTCGTCTGGCTTGGCCAGGGCCTCGGCCTTCTTGACCCACGCCGCGTACTTGTTGCGGTCTTCGGAAAGATCGCCCGCCAGGAGCAAGCGCTTCACCGTGGGCTCCTGATCGGCCGCGCGCTTCGCGTAGTCCCTCGCCCAGTGCTCCTTGGGGTCGTCGCCGCCAGTCTCGACCAGGTAGTCCGCGTAGGCGTAGAGAGCTGCGGCGGATGGCTTCTTGCCCTCGACGCTCTTCTCGAACGCTTGCACGGCGCCCTGCACACCCGTCGGCGCGACGACCTCCACCTTCTTGGCTGCGTTCTTGATGGCCAGCTTGCTGTGTTCGACCGAATTGGAGAACTCCAGGTCTTCGTCTGGCTTCCCTGCGGCATCGGCGAGGCGAACCGTCGCGGCTGGTGCGCTTGCCTCGCCGCAGACCTTGATGGTCAGGTTGTTGTAGCCACTCTCGAGCTTGACTCGCGTGGCAAAGCGCTCGGCGTCATGGCCACGATATGCCGTGTCTTCCAGCACCTGGCGACCGTTCCAGAAGAGCTTGAACGCGCCGCTCGCGCCCACCCACGCCGAGACGTTCTTGGGCTTTCCGGCCTTGCTCTTCACGAACGTCGTCAGGTATCCGCAAACCTTCTGCTCGGGCCGCACCAAGGAACCCAGGTCGACGAATCCGTAGGAGAACACGTTGGGCGCCTCCCGCCAGCGCACCGGTCGCTCCTTCCCGCTGTACGCGCGACCGAGAACGATCTCGGACGCGAACTCCGTTTCCGGCTGGAAAGCCTGCGCGAGGCCAGATTTGCCCTCGTTGTCGAAGGGCCCGACCACGAGCCAGCGGTCGATGAACCCCAGGTGACGCAGCTGCCTGCGATTGGCGGTCAGGTCGCCACGACGTCCCCGCGCGTAGGCCACCAGCATCCCGGCATATGCCCGCACCGACGGAGAGAGCTTCGGGTTCTCGGAGGCCAGACGCAGCACCTGCTCGACCTGATCTGGGTTGGCGCGATCCCAGGTGGACCAAACGCGACGCAAGGCTGCGTAACCCTCCGGCCCCCTGGCGCGTTCCACCTCGCTCGCGCCTCGCTCTAGGTCGGGGTGGAACCACTCTGCGCTGGCGGAACCGCCGCTGAAGAGCGTCAGCGCCAAGGTGCCGACGAGCAGCGCGATACGGGGCAGGCCATGAGGATGATTTCCGGCGTGCGCGGTGCTCTGGCACACACCGGTGAGAGGGTGGCGATGCTTCACGTCCAGCGTCCTACTCCCGTCCCTGGGTGATGTCGATCCACGACGGCTCGAGCGCGAACGCGTCACTGCCTGGGAACGCTCACCGGCGAAATTCACCGCGATCGGACCTCGTGGGGCTCTCGGGCAACCGTGGGGGTAGGACGCGTCGCTCCGGACAGAGACCGCAGCCGCCACCGAGCCTGACTGGCCGAGCCCTGGGAGAACCGGCCTCGCAGGGCTTCCGGCACGACCCGGTCCCTCGAGTGGTCCTCGGCCAGCAAGCAGGCCGTCGGGGACATGCGCTTCTCACAATCAAGCCGCTTGCTGGCGGTGAAGGGGTCAGATAGGGTCTTCGGACGCGTCGGCGCGGACCGTGACCGTTCACTCGCTTTGCCGTGAACCACAATCCGCGCCCAAGGACGCGCGAACGAACTACACTTCTCTGAGTCACCTGCCCCTCGGCAGGCTTGCCCCCCACATGGGATCGCACACCAGCCACCCCGAACATTCCCCAGCGCGTCGCCGCAGCTTGCTAGCACGGCAAGCACAGCGGCACCGGGGACCACGTGTGCACAGCGTGGGCGGCGGTGCCGGGCGGAGCCTGCGCGGGAGCGGGACGATGCGCGAGCGCGCGACGAAGAGTGGACGAGGCTCGGTGCTCGCGGCTGCGAGTCATCAACGGTTCGGGTTTGGCGCGGCACCGCTTTCGGTCAGTGCAGCGCCGCGTGAGGTTCTACTGCGCAACGGAATGCGCGACTTGGTCAACGAGCACAGCTCGCGGGCAATCTGGAGGCTCTGATGGTCAACCCTCAGATGGTGATGTACGAGGAGGAGTTCAATCAGATCCAGGCGGTCGTCGATCGTCTGGTTCGGGAAGCGAACGCCAAGGTCGTCTTCATCGTCGACAAGAATGGTCAGCTCATCGCGGCAAGCGGTGAGGTCGACAACATCGACACGACGTCGCTGGCGTCACTCACTGCCGGCAACATCGCCGCAACCGGCGGCATCGCCAAGCTGCTACGGGAAAACGAGTTCGCGACCCAGTTCCACGAAGGTGAGAACGCGAACATCCACATCCAGCTGGTTGGCAATCGAGTCATCCTGGTGGTGATCTTCGACTCCAAGTCCAGCTTGGGGTTGGTGCGTCTACGCGTCCGCAAGGCCAGCGACGAGCTCAATCGGATCTTCGAGGCGCTCCTGAGCAAGGTTCAGGAGCCCGGGGGCGACTCGCCCTTCGCGGAGATCACCGACGAAGACATCGACAACCTGTTCAACGACTAAGCAACTGAGTGCGAGGGTCGATGAACCGAGTCGATGGCAGCATCCACGCG
This sequence comes from Myxococcales bacterium, assembly GCA_020430865.1. The sequence continues at coordinate 6,117 of JAGQIY010000272.1, read as the reverse complement.
TGCAACGAATCGATCAGAAGTATTGGTGCTGGGCTTGCCCGGCTGGAGCCCCAATCGACTGAACCTGAGCTCTCGGGCCAGGCCGCTGCACCACCCAAAGCCAGCTCGGGAACTCACAGGGTGAGGAAACTGCGATGAGCTTCATCAACTACATGGCTCGGGAGATCAACTGCAAGATCGTCTACTACGGGCCTGGTCTCTGCGGAAAGACGACCAATCTCCAGTACATCTACGAGCGCACCAATCCCGACGCGAAGGGCAAGATGATCAGCCTCGCGACGGAGACCGAGCGAACGCTCTTCTTCGACTTCTTGCCGCTGTCCCTCGGTGAGATCCGTGGCTTCAAGACTCGCTTCCATCTGTACACGGTCCCTGGCCAGGTCTTCTACGACGCGAGCCGCAAGCTGATTCTGAAGGGGGTCGACGGCGTGATCTTCGTGGCCGACTCCCAGATCGAGCGCCTGGAGGCAAACCAGGAGAGCGTCGACAACCTGCGTACGAACCTCGCAGAGCAGGGGTACTCCCTGGAGAAGATCCCGTACGTCATCCAGTACAACAAGCGAGACCTTCCCAACGCCGTCGAAGTGGAAGAACTCCGCTCGCTGATCAACCCGATGAACGTCCCGGACTACGAAGCCGTGGCGCGTACGGGCGTCGGTGTCTTCGACACGCTGAAGGCGGTGTCGAAGCTCGTCCTCACCGAGCTCAAGCGCGGCGGCTGAACCGCAGCGCGGACGCCACCTTCCCGGCGTAGCTGGTCAGCAGCCAGCGCACCTCACCCCCAACCCACGAGGCTCCAGCGGGATTGGGGGTTTCGCTTGCCCACTCGACGAAAACCGCGCGATCTCGCAGATTTACCAGCGTGCCGCCGTTCGAGGATTTTTGGGGGAGAGGGAAGCGCTGACCCATCTCGTCCCACGGAGCGCGAAATTGCTTGAACGCGGTGCGGTTCGAGCGTAGCCCTCCCGACCCCATGTACTTGTTCACGAAGAAGCCCCGCAAGACCGACCGCAAGCGCTGCAACCGCAAGAACGCCAAGAACAAGGCGAAGAATCGCGGCCGTCGCAATCGCGTCGACTCGAACCGCTGAGCAGTGCAGGCCAACCGGGCCTGCTCCAGACGTTCGCCGCACGCGTGCAGGGCTTTCCGTCCGAGGCTTATCCCCAGGGCAAGGACCGCTGCTGCACCCGTCGCTGGGCGCAGCGACGCTCAGGGCATCAGCACCAGGCGTGAGTCGCGAGATGAGGTCACGCAACGACCACTGTCGCACTCGAGCGTCACGGTGCGCACGGACTTGCCCCCGACGTCGTTCGCCCTGGGGGAGATGCCGTGCTTCCACAGCACCTTCTTCAGCACAGTCAGGTTTCGGCTGCCCGTCTGAATGAACGCGCCGCCAGGCGACGCGCCGCCCGCCACCACTGCGACGAGGCGGGAGCGCACCGTGCCCGCGGAGTAGAACTCCTTGAGCAGGGCGTCTGCTCCAGCGTCGACGAACTTCCCTGGACTGTCGCTGGAGCCGGGACCGGACAACATGGCGTGGAGCACGCCGCCGATACGCAGGGCTGGATCGTAGAGCACGAGGGCGACTCCACTCCCCAGCCCGTAGGTCACGATCACATCGTCAGCCTGACCCACGCGGAGCTCCCCCACCCGCACGACGAGTTGGTGGGCCTTCATCTGTTGTGCTGCGCTCACAGGTTTTCCTCAAGGTAATTTCGGAGACCTCAGCCACCAACGCCGCGCTTGGCGGGGGGAGCAGAGACGATGCGTGCGTGGCTGTGGGCATCGTCGGGCCACTCGTCTGACTCGGCCTCCGGAACGGGGCCGAGTTCGTCGGTCAAACGATGGATGTGGTACTTCTCCAGCAGACCCTCGAGCTGGGTGGGGGAAACCACGCCTGCCTCCACCAGTAGCTCGCCCAGCTTGGGACGCGACTGGAGCTGGATGACGAGAAGGCGCTGAACCTGCTCCTCCTCGAGGTAGCCCAGCTGGACGGCGATCTCCCCGAACCGCCCGCCGTGATCGGCCTGACGATTCAAGATCCTCCAGATCTGCGGGACGCTCAGCACCTTCTGAGAGAGCGCCAGTTTGCCGAACTGCGGCGTGCGAGCGAGTTGCTCGTCCAGAGCGGCGACTATCTGCTCTGCCGTCGCCACGCCTTCATCCATTAGAAACTTTCCGAACATGCCTATCCCCCGCGGTGAGTGCGGCTACGGCTGCTTGCGCGATCTTGGGGAGTGGCAGGACTTCCGTCACTCCACCCATTTCAACGGCAACTTTTGGCATTCCATAAACAACACATGTGTCTTGATCTTGCGCAATGGTGTGAGCGCCGGTTTTGTGCATGGAAAGCATGCCCGCGGCACCGTCACTCCCCATCCCTGTGAGGATCACACCGACTGCGTGCTTGCCCGCGTGCTTGGCCACGGACTCGAACATCACGTCCACCGAGGGGCAGTGGCGGGAGACAGGCTCCGTGCCCTCACACCGGACCACGTAGTGGCCACCGCTGCGCACTACCCGACACTGGATCCCACCCGGAGCGAGGAGCACCCGTCCTGCGATCACGCGGTCACCGTCCTTGGCCTCCTTGACGCTGAGCGGGCACTCGCGGTCGAGGCGCTCGGCGTACATACGCGTGAACACCGGCGGCATGTGCTGGACCACGACGACGCCAGGACCATCGACGGGCAGACCCACCAGGACGTCACGCACCGCCTCGGTGCCACCCGTGGACGCGCCGATGGCGAGGATCTTGTCAGTGGACGCAGCCATCGGCGTAGCCGCTTTGGTGACGACGACCTGACGCACGGCGGTGGCGTCTCGCCTGAGGTGACTCACCGACACTCGTGAGGCTGCTTTCACCTTCGCGATCAGCTCCGTCAGCAGCAGCTCGACCCCGTTGTGGACGTTCGCAGCGGGCTTCAACACGAAGTCCACGGCTCCTGCCGAGAGCGCCTCCATGGTCGTCTCCGCGGAGCGACTCGTGAGCGAACTCACCATCACCACCGGCATCGGGTGCTGAGGCATCAGGCGCTTGAGAAACTCGACTCCCGTCATGCGCGGCATCTCGACGTCCAGCGTCAAGACATCGGGGTTCAGCTTCACGATCAGGTCTCGAGCCACGTAAGGATCGTTGGCGGTCCCGACGACCTCGATCTCCGGATCCATCGCCAGTCCCCTGCTCAAGAGCTGACGGATCAACGCCGAGTCGTCCACGACAAGTACTCGAATCTTGCTCACACTACCTCCGCTGGTACACGCCCGAAGAGACGCTCTGGATCCCTGGAATTCCGCGCGGTAGCGACTCGGAGAGTCCGACCACGAGGTACCCCCCAGGGTGGATGAACTGCGCGATGCGCTTCACGAGCTCGATGCGAGTCTCGGTATCGAAGTAGATCATCACGTTGCGAATGAAGACGTAGTCGAAGGGCTTCTTGAACGGGATCGCGTTCATGAGATTGAAGCGCCTGAACAGTACGTCCCCGCGCACAGCCTCCTTCACCCGCCAAACGTCGCGACCGACGCGCTCGAGGTAGCGTTCTCGCAGGTGCGCCGGCATTGCATCGACTTGCTCGTCTGCGTATTCACCCTTCTGGGCGACCGCCAGCGCCTGGGCAGAGATATCGGTACCGAGCAGACCTGCGTCCCACTCCGCATAGCGCGAACCGAAGTGTTCTCTCAGCAGCATCGCGAGGGTGTAGGGCTCGTGGCCATAGGACGCGGCCGCGCACCAGCCCCGGAGCTCCTTGCGACCCGCTCGCTTCTCAGCTCGCTGGCTCAACTCAGGCAGCACCCGTGAGAAGAAGTCGTAGTGCGCGGGCTCGCGGTTGAAGTACGTGTGATTCGTCGAGACGACGTTCATCAGTTCCTCGAGCACGTCTGGCGTCGGCTGCTTGAGCCGTGTGTCGACGTACTCACGGAACGACCCGAGCCGATGCCGATCGAGCACCTTGCGCAGGCGGCTCGCGAGCATGCCCCGCTTGTGGTCCGCCAGGGAAATACCGAAGTTCTTGTGAATGAACGTCTGGAGGTACCGGAACTCCTCGAGCCCCAACTCAGGGCCGCCTACACTCAGCTCAGCTTCCATCGCCAGCTCCTTGAAACCTAGCTCCTCGCAACCCAACTCCGCGAAACCCAACTCCGCGAAACCCAACTCCGCGAAACAGGGCAAGCCGCCGGAGGGAGACTCGCGGCGGCTTGCTCAATATCCACACGGCTAAGTTCGGTCAGTACTTTCCGAACTCGCTCGCGTCGAGGACGATGGAGGGTGCCCCGTTCCCGTTCGCGCGGCCGTGACCATTGCTCCCGTTCGAGTGGCCGTTGCTCCCGCTGGAGTGGCCGTAGCCATGCCCGTTGGACCCGTTGGTCTTCTGAGCCTGGAACCCGCCACCTCCCGAGGCCATGAAGGCCTTGAGCGCCTCGAGCAGCTCGGGGGTGATCTCCGCGGGTAGCTCTCCGCCCTTGGAGGCGTTGGCCTTGGCCAGCGTGAACTCGCCGAGCATCTGCTGCATCTTCTCGACCTGACCGAGCATCTCTTGAGACGCGGCGGCGCTCTCCTCGGCCGTCGCGCTGTTGCGCTGGGTGACGGCGTTGATCTGGTCGAGACCAACGTTCGCCTGAGTGATGGCGTCCGCCTGCTCATTGCTCGCCGCGGCGATCTCAGCGACCAGATCGCTCACCTTGCCGACGTCTCGCACGATGGAGGCGAGGGCGGTGGCCGTCTGGTTGGCGATCACGGTGCCCGAGCTTACCTTCTTGATCGAGCCTTCGATGAGCTCCGTGGTCTCCTTGGCGGCGCTGGCGCTACGAGCCGCCAGGTTGCGCACCTCTTCGGCGACCACCGCGAAGCCGCGCCCGTGGACTCCCGCGCGCGCCGCTTCGACAGCCGCGTTCAGGGCGAGCAGGTTGGTCTGGAAGGCGATCTCGTCGATCACCTTGATGATCTTCGAGATGTTGTTGCTGGCTTCCTCGATGCCCCCCATGGCTTCCACCATCTGGGTCATCTGCTTGTCACCTTCCTGGGCACCGTCGCGGGCGGCACGCGCCAGGGCGTTGGCCTGAGTCGCGTTCTCGGCGTTCTGTCGGGTCTGCTCGGTGATCTGGGTGATCTGCGAAGAGATCTCCTCCACCGTCGCCGCCTGCTCGCTGGCGCCTTGAGACAGGCCCTGCGCCGAAGCCGCGACCTCGGTGCTGCTGCGCGAGATCATGTTGGACGAGTCCGACACCTGGGACAGCAGGTTGTTCAATCCGTCCAGGCTGTTGTTGAGCGCCTCCTTGAGCGCGGCGTGATCGCCACGGTACGCCTCGTGGACATAGCTCGTCAGATCACCGTCCGCCATTGCCCCGAGGGAACGCTGCAGAGCGTTCATGGGGGAGAGTAGCGCCTCCACCATCTGGTTCACTCCCACGATCATCTCGTGGTACGAGCCCGAGAAGCCTTCGGCCGACGCCCGCACCGACAGCTGACCATCCTTGGCGGCGGAGAGCAGCGTCCCGATCTCGTGCAGGAAGCTCTGCAGGACGCTCGCGATGTTGTTGACGTTCTGCTTCATCTCTTCGAGGTCACCCTCGAAGGTGTCGGTGATGGCGACGTTCCAGTTGCCCTGGGCGAGCTCGCCGAGTGCCGCCTGCACCTGAGCCACCGCCAGCTTGGCCGCCTTCTCGTGCTCCTCGAGGCGCACCTTGTCGGTGACGAGTTCCCAGGCAAGGGCCGCCCCAGCAAACTTGCCGTTGTTGTCGAACGTACCGAACACATTGAGATCCGACCATTCTGGACCGATCGGGATGCGCGCGCTGTGGGGCAGCTTGCTCGGGTCCTCGACGATCGCCCGAATGCGACCCGGCACCTTGTGGAAGACGTCGATGCACGTTCCGACGATCTGGTTGGGATCGATCGGCAGGTACTGGGCGACGCCCTTGAGCAGGTCCTTCGAGGCCTGGTTGGCGTAAGTGACCTCCGCCGTCTTGGGGTCGATCATCATCACTGGACGCGGCATGTTGTCGACGATCGACTTGACCTTCGCCGACTCGCGACGCTCTTGCACCTGCTTCGTGACGTCCACGGCATACTTGACTACCTTGTATGGTTTCCCCGAGGCATCAAGAATCGGGTTG
>JAGQIY010000271.1 GCA_020430865.1 Myxococcales bacterium | reverse complement strand
GGCCCCCCGCAAGCCCCCGGCAGGCTCACCCCAAGCCGCCCAGCACCCGAAATCACCCCGAACCCGCCCGAACGCTGGACCGCGACTCGATTCCCGCCGCCAACCTCGCCCCACCACCCCCGAGGAGCCGCCCCGTTCGACGACGACCCCCACGACATCGACCCCACCTACGCCCCGCTGCTCGACGCCGACGTGCCCTGCGTCCTGCTCGACGTCTACCAAGCCGAAGGCGACCAGTGGAGCCCGGCCTACGACCACGACGACCGCCTCGTCGAAGCCCTCGTCACCGACACCCAGCGCGAGCTCTCCGAGCGCATCACCCGCCCCGGCCGCTACCGCGTCGTCGCCCGCGACCCCCGCACCAAGCGCATCCTCCGCCGCAAGGACTGGACCCTGCGCCCCAGCCCTCGCCCCGGCGCGCCCCGCCGCGAGGCCAACGCCGCACCCGCGCTCGTCGCGCTCTACCAGGAGCAGCTCCGGACCGCCCTCGAAGCCAAGGCCCAGGCCGAGCAGCACCTCTTCGCCGAGCGCCAGCGCTGCGACGACCGCGTCCGCGAGCAGCGCCACGACCGCGACGCCCTCGAACGCGCCCTGCGCGAGCAGATCGACGCGGCGAAGGCCCGCTCCCACGACGCCGAGGTGAAGTGCGCGGCGATGGCTTCGCGGCTCGAGAGCCGCGACGAGCGGGTGGCCCAGCTCGAGGAGCAGCTCGCCGAGATGAAGGCCGAGGTGGGCAAGGCGCAGGCGCTCGCGGCGGAACTCAAGCAGAAGGCCGAGGAGGCCGAGTTCTCGCCGCTCGATGCCATCATGCAGATGGATCAGGCGCTCGACGTGCTTGGGAAGACAGCGGAGCGGTTCGGGGGGTAGTGTGGCAAAGCCGACCGTTGAAGAACGGCAGACGTTGGCTCTGCGTGGCGCATGTCATACGTCGACACGTTCGATCGTGTCCTGATGTGGAGGAATGCGAGTGCGATGGAAGGCCGTGTGAGTCATCTTTGCCGGGCTCTTGGGGTATGTCGAATATGGCAGTTGCGGAACCAGCCTCGGGACGTGATGCTGCCGAGCATGTGTTGGTTGTCAGGGTCACTGATGCGGCTCTGCAAGTGACCACTCAGCCGTCTGCTGCTCTCGCCGACTCGTTCGCAGAGCGAAAGGAGTTAGTGTGTCTGTAAACTCAATCCGTCAGCATCATGCCGTCGTTCCGTACCTACTAGCCGTCGCCATTCCCGGCGTGTTCGCGCAGGAATGTACCCCGGCAAATGAAGGACAGGGCGAAGGCGAGCAAGCGGTCACCGCACCCATCCCCGTTGGCGTCATTCCAACGAACCGCGCGTGCCCCGATGGAGTGGATCCCATCGTGATCCACTTCGATGACGAAGACGACGACAACGAAAGCAGCAGCAGCGGGTACACGGGAGCGATCATCAGCCGCCACAACACGGACTTCTTCTTCTGCCGCGTGGACGGCTCGGAGTTGGGCCCGTTGGTAGCGAACAGCGATCAACCCGAAACGCACTACGCAGTGCTGAAGCTGGGAACAACCTGCCCGAACGGATCTGTTGAGTTCTCTCGCCACTTTGACAGCGAAGACGACAACAACGAAAACCACATCCGCGGTACGGCGGGGGGCATCAGTCCCAACGTGGT
>JAGQIY010000270.1 GCA_020430865.1 Myxococcales bacterium | reverse complement strand
TGCCGAGCCTCAGCCCCCGCCGCGTCCTCGACGCCATCTCGCGCGACGTTCCCGAGTTCGATCGCCTACGCTGGAAATGAGCTGACCGGCTAGAAATGCCGCACCCTGAGCCTCAACACCTCGAGCTCGGGCGGCGGGTGCTCGAGCTCGGTACGTCGCCACGCGGAATATCCCAGAGGATCCTCGAGCTGCCAGAAGTGGAGCTTCCCCGCCCAGGCCCAAGGATCCTCCAGGAACACCAGCTCGAGGTCCCCCTCGGACCAGCGCGCGAAGTAGCGCGTGACCAGGTCCAGAGCGTCGCGATTCGGGCGACCGAGGGTGACCAAGCCGGCGGCGATCGCATCCAGCATCAAGTCGAGCTGGGGATCACCCGCCCGCAGCGCCGTCAGGACGTGGTCAGCGCGCACCGAGCCACCTCCAGAGCAGGGCCGCCGCCGCCAAGCCCAGCGCCCCGCGCCAGATGGCATGGTGCAGGTACCTCTTGTACTGGCCTTGCGCCTTGAACGCGTTGGTGCGCGCGGCAGCGCTACCCCGCCTGAGCGGGATCCAATACCACACGGCAATAAAGGCTCCGACGCCCCCGATGAACCAAGCCCCCACGGACAGGCCGTCTCCGAGCACCCATGCGACCGCGCCGAGCACCACCAGGAACTCGGTTGCGCGACGGGTCGTCTCGTTTCCCGCAACGCTCGCCAGCGTGCGCTTGCCGCCGGCTCGATCGCTCTCCTCGTCGGAGAGCCCGCTGGCGAGCGCGCTGCCCAGACTGAGCACGGTGAACCCGAGCATGGGCCAGAGCCAGACCGACCACCGAATACCGGCCTGCAGATAGAAGTTGAAGTAGGGCAGCGCGAAGCCGACGCCCAGCATCTCGAGCAGCTCGCCGCCCCCCCGATAGTTCAGTCTCAGCGGCGGCAGGCTGTAGGCAACGAACACCCCGAGGCAGGTGAGCCCCATCCAACCGAGTCCAGGCCGCGGCACGCCTTGACCGGCGAGGTGCCACTGCCCGAAGATCACCAGCAGCAGGCCGAGGGCCCCGCTGAACAGCCCCGCCAGCAGGAGCGCGCGCGAGCCGAGGATCCCATCGGGGATGGTCTTCGGACTACAACCGCGAGGAAACATCTCGCGCTTGATCCGGTCGACGCCCTGATCTCCCCAGTCGTTCAAGAACACGATGAACGCCAGATCGGTCAGCGTGAAACCCAGGCCCAGGAGGGCCGCAGGCCAGGAGACCCGCGACGAAGCCACGACGCCCAGCGCCTGACCCAGCGCGAAGGGCACCAGCAGCTTCGGCCAACTGCCTGGCTTCAGCGCATAGCGCCAGCGCCGCCAAGTGCTCCAGCTCGCAGGGTCCACCGAGGTTCTCCTACTCGCCCGACACGCTCGGCGCACCCCACTTGTGACCTGCGCCCGCTTCGGCTACCCACGAGGCATGCTGCAGCGCTGCCTGCTCGCGCTAGTCGCCGTGCTCTTCGTGGTGAGCTGTCACCGCGCTCAGCAGCTTTCCCCCCGAGCGCTCCTCGACGAAGCGCGTCGGGATCAGCTCGCGGCCTTCAGTCGCTATCGTGAGCGCGATCTACAGCTTGACGGCGTGGTCGTCGACCGCAGCTGGGAGAAGAGCGGCAAGGGCCGCGTGCCGCTCCTGGTGCTGCGAGACTCGACGGCTCCCGCCGCAGGACTCGTCTTGTGCTACTTCGGCGAAGGCGACCTGGACACGGTGGCCCAGACCCCAGTGCACAGCTTCGTGCGCGTCCGGGGCACCTTCAAGGAGTTCATCCAGGCGAAGGGGGAGCTCGCGGCGCTGCTCCACGGCTGTGATTTCAAGGACTAGTCATAGTATCCATGGGGCAACGCAACATGGCTCGAGAGACACAGCGCGGCTACCGAGACACAGCGCGCCCCATGTTGCGTGCCTGGCGCAGACCATCCGCCGCGCAGGCCGCCGCCGGCGCTCGAGCAGGTTGGGCAACGGACAGCACGAAGAAGCGCTTGCCCGCGTCGCATCACTCGGCGCAGCATCCCGTGATGGCGACGCGTCCCCGGTCAGGAAGCGCGCTGAATCGGCGCCCCTCGGAGCCGGAGACGGCATCGAGGCGCGCGTGGCAGGTGGGGGTGAGTTGCCTTGCAGCTGCCTTGCTTGGCCTGGGCTGCGATGGGCCCCGGAGCGCCAACGGCTCCACCGAGCCGCCCCACAGCGCAGCGAGCCAACCGCCAGCCGCGACGAACGCAGCGCCCACCCAGAGCGCCTCACCCCCGACCCCGTCGACAGCCAAACCGACGCGAGCAGAGCCTGCACCACTCGGAGCGCACTGGATGAGTCAGCTCCCCGCAGAAACGAAGCAGCTCGTGGTCGTGACCAGCCACGACTGGGAAGCGACGGACGGCACGCTCACGCGCTTCGCCCTCACGAATTCCGCATGGCAACGAGTGGGCGAAGAAGTGAGGGTCGTGCTCGGCAGGCACGGCCTGGGCTGGGGCGAGGGTCTGCATGGTCCAGAGACGAGCGGCCCCAGGAAGCGAGAAGGTGATGGCAAGGCGCCGGCGGGGCTCTTCTCGTTGAACCGAAGCTATGGCCATGGCCCGGGCGCCAAGCTCGAGACCCACCTCGAGCACACACCGGTGGGCGCCAGCTGGCGCTGCGTCGACGACGTGCGGTCGAAGCACTACGGCGAGCTCTTGGACGCGGCAAGGGTCGAGAGTGACTGGAACAGCGCCGAGAAGCTGCAGCGCAGCGACCCGCTATACGAGGTCATCGTCCTAGTCGAGCACAACGCCGCGCACGAACCTGGCGCGGGGAGCTGCATCTTCCTGCATACCTGGCGCTCGTGGCAGGACGAGCCGAAGGTAATCCGCCCCACCGTCGGCTGCACCGCGATGGCGCGAGAGCCGCTTCTGGATGTGGCGAGGTGGCTGAGCCCTGGAGCGGTGCTCGCTCAGCTGCCGGAACCAGAGGCGCGTCGAGACTGAGCCGTCAGTCTCCGCTTGTCGCCGAGTTTCCCGACGGCATTGGAATGGTGGACAGGAAGTGCCGCAGCGTCTCGAGCAGCCTGGGGTGCAGCGCGACCTTCGGGGCCGCTGGCAGCGCCTGCGTCTGGCTGTGGTCCATGCCAGCGATGAAGTGCAGCTCGGCGTCCCGACCCGCCAGTTCGGTCTTCAGCCGCTCGAACAGCTCCGGACTGACGTTGCGGTCGAGCGTACCTTGAGAGAGGAACAGCGGAACGCGCAGCTTCTTCAGCTCCTCCACTCCGAGAGCACTCCGCTCGCTGTACTCCTTCAGCGCCTTCTGCGTGACGCCGCCACCGATGCAGACCTGCTCCGGCTGATACTTCGGACCGCTGAGCCTGTCGAAGCAGTCCTGGAGCTTGGACTTCTGGAAGAACACGTTGAGTGGACCGAAGTAGTCCCACTGTTCCTCGCGGATATCCGAGATGCGCTGCAGCTGGTCGGTCATGGCCTTGGAGAAGCTCTCGAAGAGCCCTGAGAGGCTGATCACCGCGACCACGCCCGGCGTGCGATTGGCGATGAACGGCGCGAGCCCGCCGCCCTGGCTCGCACCGAGCACGACCAGCGCATCGGGTTCCACCTCGGGGCGGCTCTTCAGGTATTTCAAGCCGTCCTCTGCATCGGTCTCGAAGTCCTGGAAGCTGAAGCGCTGGGGGTCGAAGCTGCTGGCGCCGTAGCAGCGGCCGCAGCTGCGCTTGTCGTAGGCGAGGACGACGAAGCCCTGGCGCGCGAACCAGTCCGCCAGCACATCGAACACCGGGAAGTCCTGTCCGAGCTTGCGGATCAGATCGCCAGGCACCTGCATGTGGCGATCCGCCGGTCCGCTGCCGTGCACGAGCAACACGGCGGGGCGCTTACCGCTAATTCCCTGCGGCAACGTCAGCGTCCCGGCCAGCTCGGGGACGCCCTTCTCGGCGATCGAAGAGGGATACTTGACCTCTTCGGTCTTGAGCTCCGTCAGCGCGAGGGTCTCGCACTTCTCGCCCACCTTGCGCTGGTTCAGGCCACAGGTTCCGGCAGGCGGCGGCTTGCGGGTAGCGACATCGAACGGCTCGTAGCGCCCCTGCAGCGCCTGGAGATCGGTCGCTTCGAGGCTGGTCAGCGTCAGCACGACGATGATCAAGCCCGGCACACCGACGAGCAGCGCCGCGAGCAACAGCACGCGACGGCCCTTCCGAGCCGCGTCAGCTTCCGCGTGCATGGGGAGCGGCTGAGGCGCCGCCACATCGCTGGCCGCTGGGGCATCGTTCGCCTGGTGCTCGGGATCGCTCATCAATCCTGGCTTTTAGAGCCACGCCGAGAGTCGCGCAAACGCCCCGATGCCGCAGGCGGAGTCGCCGCCTCTGGCTCAAGAAAAAAGGCGACTTCCCGCCGGGAAGCCGCCCTCTCGCGCCAGTCGGGGAGCGCTCAGCCCATCACGTGCTTCATCGCCTGACCTGCGGCGAGCATCGCGTTCTCGAAGGGCTTGGCCTCGGACAGATCGTTGATCTTCTCCCAGGCACCGGCCACATCCTCCGGACCGTGCTGCTTCAGACTCACGCCGGCCGCCTCGACGATGGCCACGCGGCTGATGTAGCCGCCGCCCACCGCGTAGGTCTCACCGGTGCTCGAGCAGCCCTCGGAGGCCAGGTACGCGACGAGGGGCGAGACGTACTCGGGCAGCAACTTCTCGAGCACGTTCGGCGGCATCACGGTCTCGGTCATACGACTCTTGGCGATGGGCGCGATGGTGTTGACCTTGATGTCGTACTTGGCGCCTTCGAGCGCTAGCGTGTTACCTAGCCCCACGATACCGAGCTTTGCCGCGCTGTAGTTCGCCTGGCCGAAGTTGCCGTACAGGCCCGCGGCGCTGGTGGTGTTGACCACGCGACCGTACTTGTTGTCGCGCAAGAGACCCCAGGCGGCCTTGGTCACGTTCATGGTGCCGGTCAGGTGCACCTTCAACACCTTGTCCCAGTCTTCCAGGGTCATCTTCACGAACGACACGTCGCGCAGGATGCCGGCGTTGTTGATCACGATGTCGACCTTGCCGAACGCTTCCTTCGCCTTCGCGACGATCTTCTCCGCGCCTTCGAAGGTGTCCACGCCATCGTAGCTCGCGACGGCTTCTCCGCCCGCTGCCTTGATTTCGTCCACGACCTTGTCGGCCATGTTGTGACCCGAGCCGGTGCCATCGAACGAACCGCCGAGGTCGTTCACCACCACCTTCGCCCCGCGACTGGCGAGCAGCATCGCGTGACTGCGGCCCAAGCCTCCTCCAGCGCCAGTTACGATTGCCACGCGGTTGTCGAATCGGATGTCAGCCATGTCTTCTCCTCGGTGTGCGCGGACTCGTTCTCCACGCGAAATCTGGACGGCCGGACGGTAATTGCAGACGCGTCCCAGCTCAACTCCCAGCTCGACTGGAGCGAGATTCGAGGAAGGCTTTGGAGGCACTGCCCCGGTAGGGCATACCGAAGGGATGAAGATCCCAGAGCTCGAGGGACTGATCGCGCGGCGCATCCTGCTCAACTACCGAGTGGATCCGTGTGTACTGCGCCGCTTGTTGCCGTCGCCCATGGAGCCTCTGCTGATGGGCGGCTACGGCGTGGCGGGCGTCTGTCTGATTCGCCTCGAGCAGCTGCGCCCTTCGTGCCTGGACGTATCGCTGCCCCCGGCTCTGGCCATGTCCAGCGAAAACGCCGCCCATCGCGTCGCCGTGAGCCTGGACGGAAAGCCAGCGGTCTACATCTTTCGTCGAGACACCAGCTCCCGCATGAATCACTGGGCGGGTGGGCGGCTGTTTCCCGGCGCGCACCACCTCGCGAAGTTCACCGTGACCGATTCGAGGGACCACGTGCGGATCGACATGACCTCCAAGGGTGCCGTGCGTGTCGAGGTCGCGGGCCGACCCAGCGACCAGTGGCCCGCAGACTCCTGCTTTCCTTCCCTGGCAGCGGCTTCCGACTTCTTCCGCGCGGGGTGCAACGGCTACTCGGTGACCAGGGCCTCAGGACGCCTGGACGGCCTGTGTCTCGATGTCCACGACTGGCAAACGGAGTCCCTCGACGTCGAGCGCGCCGCGTCGACTCTCTACGACGATCCTGTCCTGTTTCCACACGGTAGCATCGAACTCGACCACGCGCTGCTCATGCGCAACGCCAAGCACAACTGGCGAGCGCTAGACGACCTCCAAGTGACCGCGCCCGAGGTGGAGTTCGGAGCGTCCTGACGACGAACCTCGTCTCTTGGTCCCATCAGTCGTAGCGGATCTCCACGATTGTCAGCTCGAGCTCACCCGCAGGTCGCTGCACCACGACCGTGTCTCCCACCTTCTTCTTCAGGAGCGCACGACCGATGGGAGACTGAAAGCTGATGTAGCCCGTGCCAGGCTCCGACTCGTCGGGGCCCACCAAGGTGTAGGACCGCTCCTCCCCCTCCTCGTCCTCGACCTTCACCGTGGCGCCGAAGCGCACGCTGTCGAGCATGGCCCCAGACGTCTCCACGACCTCGCAGTTGTCGAGGCGCTTCCTCAGGAAGCGGACTCGCCGGTCGATCTCTCGTAGCTTCTTCTTACCGTAGATGTACTCGGCGTTCTCGGAGCGATCGCCTTGAGCCGCCGCGTCGCTGACCTCCTGCACGATCTTGGGGCGATCGAGGTGCATCAGACGGTTCAGCTCGTCAGCGATCTTCTTCGCTCCGGCTGGCGTGAGGTAGTACGTCGGCACGGCCTCCTCGTCATCCAATCCGGGCCGGAAGTCCAGCCCACAAACGCGCCAGCGCCCCCTCGCTGGATGGGCGAGAGGGCGCGTTCGTCGCTCGGCTCGATACACCGTGGCGACTGGCTCCACGGCGGAGTGAGGGCTTCAGGGCGTAGCGGCCTCAGCGATCTCCGACGTGTCGTCTTGGGTCTCGTCCGACGCGGCTTCGCCGGCAGACGTGGGCATCACGAACAGCTCGCGCGTGGTGAAGCGCGAACCATCCAGGAACACCTGACCGCCGGTGCGGGTCGCGGCGTTGATCACGATGGGGGCGAGCAGGTTGACGGTCGCCGGGAGACCCGAGCGCGCGCACAACACCGCCAGCACCGCGAAGTCGCCTTCCTCCCCCTCG
>JAGQIY010000269.1 GCA_020430865.1 Myxococcales bacterium | reverse complement strand
CGTCCGCGATGCCGACCTGCTCCGCCAGCGCGGCAGCCGTCATGCGACTGACCCCTCGAGAGGAGATGATCCTGAGGGCGGCTTCTGCGATTTGCCGTTGCCGCTGGGCAGTGGGGAGTCGTTCCGTTGGCGCCATGCCCCAACTATAGCAAGCAAGTGCTTGCTTGACAAGAGTGCATTTCGGAGTCCTCTGTGGACTCCCCCATTGCGCTTGACTGTGCCCGATAAAATAGGTTATCGTGCGCAAAAGATCCGGTAGGGGGGCCGAGCTACGCGATGGCTCCGGGACTCCCCGTCCGGCAGATTCGGAGGCCCTTGCCCATGAAGCTCCTACACCCAGACGGCTCCCTTGAGCTCGAAGCCAGACCCCTTCAACAGGTGGCCCGGCAGTGGAACCAACTCTCGACCGAGGAAGCGGCCTCCGTCTTCCAGCAGGCCTTCACCGAAGCGAGCATCCTTCCCAACCGCCTGGTCGTCGAGAACGCTCGGGCTCTGGCGGAGGAAGCCGGGGCGCCGGTTCCTGTCTCCCTGGTCGCCGTCAACGACCTCTGGAGTGTCTACGCCGTCAGTTCGACCCTGTTGGCTGTCGCCGTTCAGGACGGCGAGACCGTGTCTCTGGCGACGCTCAACTCCGACAGCTTCGACGAACTGGGCATCCCGTGGCCGGAGTAACCCTTGTCTAAGACCCCCGATCTGCACCGAAACGCCGGGCTCCCGAGGCCAAATGTGCCCTCGCGTGAACTCGCGAAAGGCCCTGAGGGCCTTCCGCCGATCCTGAGCGGCCATGCAACGCCCCAGCTCGAGGAGAAGGTCCGCGGCTTCTACTCATCCGTGGCCACGATGTTCGAGAGCTGGCTTGCACGCAGGAAGAGCCACAACACCCGTCGCGCCTACCGCCGCGACGTCATGGACTTCGTCGAGTTCATGGGCATCCTGTGGCCAAGCGAGGACGAGCCGCAACGCGACGAGTCCTGGAAGCTCCTTCAGGCGACCGTTCCGCACGTGCAGGCCTGGCGCGACTACATGCACGACGAGCGCAACCTCGCTCCGAACACGCTGAACCGCCGAGTCTCATCGCTCTCTGGCTTCTACCGCTTCCTTCGCGAAGCCTCCGCTGAGATGCGGCTCCCGATCACGGTCCCGAACCCAGCGCACTCGCAGTTCATCGGGCGAGAGGTTCAGGCGCCCGTCTCCCCCACCGAGGCGCTCTCCGCGACCCGCGCGCGCCAACTCATGGCGCTTCCCGAAGGCGAGGAGGTGCTCGCATATCGCGACCGCGCGATCCTCAAGTTCTACCTCTACACAGGGGTTCGCGTCGGAACAGGCTGCCGCCTCCACGTCGCCGACTTCATCGACGACGACGAGGACCCCAAGATTCGGATTCAGGAGAAGGGCAAGGGCAAGAGCAAGCGACCAGTCGGCATCAATGTGATCGCTGCCGACGCGCTACGCCAATACATCGAGCATGCGGAGCTCTCGAGTGGGCCACTCTTTCGTCCACGCGCCAACCCCCGCAGCACAACGCTCGCGGAGCGAGCCATGGACGTCTCGACCATGTACCGCATCTTGCAGGGCTACCTCACGAAGCTGCCCCGCTCGATGAAGGAGCACGAGCTTCCGGACGGAAGCGTCGAGCTGCGCTGCCTGTATTCCCCCCACTCCATTCGGGCGACTACGGCGACGCTGCTGCTCGACGCAGGCGAAGACATTCGCGACGTGCAAAAGCTGCTCGGGCACAAGCACGTCACGGTGACCCAGGTATACGACAAACGCAGGAGGGGCACAAAAGACAGTGCCTCCCATCGGTTAGCTCTGTGAGGGGCGCCACAAACATGGACAACCACCTCACGGTGCGATAGGAGGCAAAGCTGTATGACGAAGAAGGCAAAGAAGAAGACCAGCAAGGAGAAGAGCCTGAAATCTGCTCTCTGGGATGCCGCGAACACACTTCGCGGCTCTGCGGTCGATCGTACCGAGTGGAAGGGCTACATCCTGCCGCTGCTTTTCTTCAAGCGAATCAGCGACGTCTGGAATGAAGAGACCGTCGAAGCTGCCGAGACCTTCGGCGATGTCGACCCCACTTTCTTCCCAGAAGTACACCGCTTCACCGTTCCAGACGGATGCCTCTGGAGCGACGTCCGCGACACAACCTCGAACGTCGCCACGGCGCTGCTTCGCGCCATGCGCGGGATCGAGCGCGCAAACCCCGACACTCTGTTTCGCGTCTTCGGAACCGCAGATTGGGGCAACAAGGAGAAGTTCACGGATGAGCTCCTCAAGGACTTGATCGAGGGCTTCTCTGCTATCCCCCTCGGCAACAAGGCCGTGAGCACCGACGTCCTTGGCGATGCCTACGAGTACTTGATCGGCAAGTTCGCGGACGTCACTCGCCGCAACAAGGCGGGCGAGTTCTATACCCCGCGCAGCGTGGTTCGGATGATGGTCGAGATCCTCGACCCACGGGAAGGCGAGTCGATCTACGACCCCGCCTGCGGCACCGGCGGCATGTTGCTCGGCGCGATCGAGCACGTCGAACGCAACGGCGGCGACCCTCGCACCTTCTTTGGCAAGATCTACGGCCAGGAGAAGAACCTCACGACATCGTCCATCGCACGCATGAACCTCGTTCTCCACGGCATAGAGGACTTCCAGGTCGCACGCGAGGACACACTCCGAAGTCCCGCCTTCAGCGACGCGAGCACCGGCGGGCTGCTGACCTTCGACTGCGTGATCGCCAACCCGCCCTTCTCTCTCAAGGAGTGGGGACGCGACATCTGGGAGGCAGACCCTTGGGGGCGCGCCCAGTTCGGCATCCCACCGGAGAGCTACGGCGACTACGCGTTCGTTCAGCACATGGTCGCCTCGATGGCTGAGACGAAGTCGAGCCGCATGGCCGTGGTGCTGCCGCAGGGAGCTCTCTTCCGAAAAGCAGCCGAGGGCAAGATCCGCACAGCTCTCCTGAAGGAGGACCTGATCGAAGCCGTCATCGGCCTCGCTCCCAATCTCTTCTACGGGACGCAGCTCGCCGGATGCGTCGTGATCCTACGTCGCAAGAAGCCCGCGAGCCGCCGGAAGAAGGTGCTGATCATCGACGCCTCGACCTTGTTCCGGAAAGGGCGCGCTCAGAACTTCCTCGACGCCGAGCACACCGACCAGAT
>JAGQIY010000268.1 GCA_020430865.1 Myxococcales bacterium | reverse complement strand
TCGGCGCCGGGAAGCTGGGCCGGAACTTCCACGCCGCCCTGCGCGAATCCGCGCGCACTTCGCAACGACCCTTTCGCGTCACCCTCCGCGCCGATCGAAAGGGCCTACCTCGGCGCACGGACGCAGACCTCGTCTTGCTGGCGGTTCGCGATGCCCGCATCTCGCCGCTTGCGCGCGACCTGGCCCGTCTCGGCTGGGCGCGCCAGCTGCGGGCCGTCGTCCACGGCTCGGGGGCACTGTCGGCCGACGCGCTGGCCCCGCTGCGCCGGATCGGAGTCGCCGTCGCTCAGCTGCATCCGATGCTGAGCTTCGCTTCCGAGCGGCAACACCTGCGCCTGGGCGGCGCCGAGCAGCCGCGCTTCGCCGGTGGGTTCGCGCTGGTGTCCGGTGATCTCCAGGCGGTGCGGCTGGCCTCGCGCCTGGCGCGAGAAGTCGGCCTCGTGCCGAGCCACCTCGAGGGCATCGATCCTCGGCTCTATCATGCCGCGGCTGCCTTGGTCGCGAACGGGGCGGCTGCGCTCGCCAGCGTGGGCGCGGAGGTGCTCGTTGCCTCGGGTGTGGCACCCGAGCAGGCCTCGGCTGCGCTCGCCCCATTGCTGGCGAGCGTGGCTTTCAACGTGCAGCGGTTCGGCTTGCCTCATGCTCTCACCGGGCCCGTGCGCCGTGGCGGTGTCGCCGTGATTCGCTCCCACCTGGGCGGCCTGCAGGAAAAGCTGCCCAGTGCCGCCGAGCTGTACCGTGCGCTCGCGCTCGCCCAGCTCCCGCTCGCGCGCGCACTCGGTGACGCTTCTCCCAACGATCTCCAGAAGATCGAGCGAGCCTTGAGAGAGTCGTCGAGACGAGCTCCCGGGCGTCGACCCAGGGCACCTGGGCAGGGTCCCTGACCAGACGCGCGCGGCGGCCGCTGGCTCTGGACGCCCGCTGATCGCACGCCCATCTGCGAGAAGTACCCACACGTCCATTGCCGAACCCCGAGATGGACGTTAGTTTTCTCGCGCTTGGCGCTCCATCTCGCTCCACCTGTCGCCGCCGCCCTGGGAGAACCCAGCAGCGCTCGCGAAGCGGCCTCTTTCGATGTGCTCGACGACGTCGTGCGACAGCCGAACGCCGCGGGCGTGCTGAGCGTCCGCGTCCAGGCGCACCCGGACTTGAGCGGCGTGATCGGCCATCTGGAGCGGCGCGCACAGCAACTGGGGCGCGAGGTGGTGGTGACGAGCGCCGGCGTCGAGAGCAGCTTCCGCGACGCCGCGCAGCGCCTGGGCCTGCGTGCGGTTCCGCACGATGCCCTGGAGGCGGCCCAGGCCATCGGCGAAGAGGCTTCCCGCCGTGGTGTGCTCCTCGCAGTGCCGCTCCTGGCCAGCCCGGGTGGAACCCAGATCAGCCAGTGGGATCTGAACGTCGCCGCCGCGCTGTCCCGTGAGAACATCCAGGCGCTAGTGGTCCTGATATCGCCGCGCGAGCTCGAGGTGAGCGCGGAGCTCGAGGCGCTCAGCTTCAGCATCGGCCGTCAGCTCAAGGCCGAGGAAGCGCGCCGCTGGTGGGAGGCCTTCAGCGAATCCGCGCGGGAACGCGGCCAGAGCCTCGGCCTGGCCGGACTCGAGCGCTGGGCGCGCCGTGGGATCGCGAGCCCGCTGCTCACAGGTGGTGTGGACGAGCGCGCCGAGCTCGAGGAGCTGTCGAGCAGCGCCGCGCACCTGCTCGGACGCGTGCGGATCGCTCACCGCGCCTGGCCGGAGCGTCAACTGACCCAGCTCGGTGCTGCGGACGCGCTGGCCGAGCTGCTCGCGGCGGGCCGGGTCGACCTGAGAGATGGCTTGATTTGCGCGCTGCGCGTGGGTGACGAACCGCCGGTGGTCGAGGCGGACGACCGGGTCGTAGTCGCCGAGGCGTTGCAGCAGGTGTTCTCCGGGGACGCCTGGGCCTTCGTTCGTGCGGCGGAGTTGCTGGCGCTCGCGTCTCGGGGCGACGAAGCCGAGGTCGCGATGCGGCGGGCGCTGCGCATGGCCGCAGACGCATCCAGCCGCGGTGTGCTGTGGGCCCGTTGGCGGTCCGCCCTGGATACGCTGGACGACGCTCAGCGCTCCAGCCTGGGCATCCGTGGCGCGGAGCTCGCGCTGGAGCTTGGAGACGTGGACATCGCCCTCGTGTGGGCGGAGCGCGCGTCGGGGCTCCAGCCACGCCCGGAGTCGGCGCTGGTGCTGGGGCGCGCTGCGCTGGCTCGAGGCGATCTGGTGAGCGCCGAGGCGGCGCTCGACCGCGCGCGCCAGCTCGGCGAGGAGTCGGGAGTTCGCGAGGCCGCCGTCGCCGAGCTAGCCGAGGTAGCATACTCGTCGGGTGACATCGCCCGCGCGCGCGCGTTCGCCGAGGAGGTCATCGAATCCGAGAAGGCGTCGGTGCGGCTCTCCGCACGGAATCTTCTGGGCAAGCTGCTTCTGGCTCAGGCCGAGTGGGACGCGGCAGACGCGCATTTCGCCGCTGACGCGTGTGAGGCAGCGTTCTGCGGCGAGCGGGTCGCCGAGCTCCGGGCCCGGATCAACCGCGCGATCGCGCTGCTCTCCAGGGGCAGCCCT
>JAGQIY010000267.1 GCA_020430865.1 Myxococcales bacterium | reverse complement strand
GTCCCAGTCGTCGCGCAGGTAGGCCTCACCGCCGATGAGCGTGACCTCGCGGACCCCGAGCTCCTCGAGCTGCGCGACCACGTCGAGGCACTCCTCGGTGG
Organism: Myxococcales bacterium; assembly: GCA_020430865.1. The sequence continues at coordinate 2,093 of JAGQIY010000267.1, read as the reverse complement.
TGAGCTCGCCAGCGCGTGCATCCTTCGCGCGCGAGCCGCAGTGCCGGCACCCGAGGTCGCAGGCGAGGGTCAGCTCCCACACGCAGTAGACCGGATGAGGCGCGGCGTAGTCGGCCTCGGTCCGGTGGCGTCGGCTCACAGCCCGGGCAGCCCGTAGATCAGCGGATCGTCGTCGGCGGGCGGCGCCGCACGGCGAGGTCGCTCCACCTCGGTCCCGTCGTCCTCCGCCTGGGCGGTGCGCAACTGGGCTTGCAGCGCCGCGACCTGCGCCTGGTGATGGTTCCGGAAATTCTGCGGCGTCCCGTTCCGGAAATTCTGCGGCTCCTCGGAGGAAGGGGCGCGGACGATGATGCTGGGGACGATGCTGGCCGCCATGATGCTGGGCGCGGTGGCAGCCAAAGGAGCAGAGGGGCGCGAAGACGAGGGGATGCTGCCCCTGCTGAAGCGCCACGAGATCCAGGTCCTGTTGTCGGTCGGGATGCCGCCGTCGGCGATCGCGCAGCGGACGGGGGTGTCCGTGGACACGGTGAGTCGCGTGCGAGCCGAGGAGTCGGTCTCGCACGTGGACGACAGCGCGGAGCGCAAGCGCCGTCGGATCGGGCGCCCCTCGAAGGCCGCGCGCTTCGAGGCCGACGTCCGCGGATGGCTCGAGGAGACGCCGGAGTTGCCGACGCAGGAGTTGCTGCGCCGCGCGATCGAGCGGGGCTACGACGGGGCCAAGAGCGCCTTCTACGCGATGGTCTCGGGGATCCGGCCGCCTCGCGGGGCCCCGGTGGTTCGCTTCGAGGGGTTGCCGGGCGAGTTCTCGCAGCACGACTTCGGCCACGTCGACGTGACCTACGTCGATGGGCGCAAGGAGCGGGTCCACTTCTTCGCGTCACGCCTCAAGTACTCACGCTTCGTTGCGGTCTCGCTGGTGCCGAACGAGCAGGTCGAGACGCTGGTGCGTACGCTGGTGCGCCACTTCCATGCCTTCGAGGGGGTGCCGCTGCTGGCCGTCTTCGATCGACCCAGGACGATCGTGCGCAAGGCCGGCCGCGGGCGCGAGGTGGAGCAGTTCAACGCGACCTTCGCTCAGGTCATGCTCGATCTCGGGGTGGGCGCCGAGATGTGCGCCCCTCGCAGCGGCAACCAGAAGGGCGCCGTCGAACACCTGGTGAAGTGGGTGAAGAGCTCGTTCTTCAAGTGGCGCAAGTTCGTCGACGCTCAAGACCTCGAGGCGCAGCTCGGGGCGTGGGTCGACAAGGTGAACCACGAGACACCGAGCCGAGCCACGGGGGTCCTGCCGACAGTTCGCCACCAGGAGGAGCTCGCGCGGCTCCGACCGGTCCGGATCGCGCCTCAGGAGTTGGCACTGCGCGTCCCGATCTTCGTGGGTCCCACGGCCGAAGTGATGTTCGAGAGCCGCGCGTACCTGATGCCTCCGGAGGCGGCCAACGTGCCCGGGACGGCCTTCGTGTACGAGGACCGGATCCGTTTCGTCGTGGGTCGCCACGAGGTCGAGCACGTGCGAGGCCGTCCGGGCGATCCTCCGGCGTCGCTGCCGGAACACCGCGCAGCGAAGCTCGCCGCGGTCCACGGAGCCCGCGCCAAGACCTACGAGAAGCGACAACAACTGTTGCATCTAGGCGGCGATGCTCTGACGCTGCTCACGGCGCTCGTCCACCGGTCGTCGCGACATCACTACGCCTACGTCGACACACTCTACGCGCTGTATGAGGAGCATGGGGAGGAGGCCTTGCGCGCCGCCTTCGCTCAGGTCGTCGATGAAAACACGCTCACGATCACGGCCGTGCGCGAGGCGCTCGAGCGCGACGGAGCCCAGGTCGAGCTCGCGCTCGACGCGGAGCGAGCGTCGCCACCGCGCGGCCATACGCGGGGCAAGGCGTCCAAGGGTTCGACACGCGCCGTTCGGAAGGGAGCGCGCCGATGAGCACGGACCTCGATCCGCTCCTGAAGCGGCTCGCGCTCGCCAACGCGCGGCGCATCTGGCGCGACCTCGTTCGCAAGGCCGAGGCCGAGCAGTGGTCCTACGAGCACCTGCTCCAGACCCTCTTCGCCGAGGAGATCGCCCACCGTCGAGGCACCCGTCT
>JAGQIY010000022.1 GCA_020430865.1 Myxococcales bacterium | reverse complement strand
GGGCACCTTGTGGGGCAGAACGTAGCGGAGAGGCGCGTAGGCGCTGAGGTTCAGCCGCCGGATGTCCCGGTTCACGTCGCGCAAAGGCGGGAACAGTCCGGCGGTGTCGATGTCCGCCTTGACGTTCACGGGCGGCGCCCGATGTGGGAACTGCCCGACCTCCTGAAGGTCGTAGTACTTCGCGATGTGCTTGCGGGAGCGCGCGATGGTGAGCAGATCGAGAAGCTGGAAGTAGTCGAAGTTGAGGGCGTCCAGCAGGCTCCGGGTGGTTCGGTCGTCCGCGTCCAGCCGCAGCCACTGATTGAAAAGAGTCTGGGCCTTGCGAAGCGTGTTCTCGATGCTCGGGATGCCGACGTCGAACAGCGCGTCGTCGACGCCCTCCGTGATGAAGGCGACCTGGTTCTTCAGGTCGTTCATTCGGCTGTTGACCGGCGTCGCCGAGAGCATCAACACCTTGGTCCGCACGCCGGACTGGATGATGTCTCGCATCAGCCGGCCGTAGCGCGTGAGGCCGTCGCGACGAGGCGGGTTGTTCCGGAAGTTGTGCGACTCGTCGATCACGACGAGGTCGTAGTTGCCCCAGTTGACCGTATCGAGGTTGATCTCGCCGGACTTGCCTCCGCGGCGGGTCAGGTCCGTATGGTTCAGCACGTCGTAGTTGAACCGGTCCCCCGCGAACAGGTTGCGCTTGTCGTTGACCGTGTAGAGCGTCCAGTTGTCTCGGAGCCGCTTGGGCGCGAGGACCAGCACGCGGTCGTTGCGAAGCTCGTAGTACTTGATGATGGCGAGCGCCTCGAAGGTCTTTCCGAGGCCGACGCTGTCCGCGATGATGCAGCCGTTGTAGCGCTCCAGCTTGTCGATGGCGCCCACCACGCCGTCGCGCTGGAAGCGGTAGAGCTTCCGCCAGACCAGCGTGTCGCGGATCCCGGTTCGGGTCCGGACGATGCGGTCCTCGTCGAGCTCCTCGATGTTCTGACCGAAGAGGTGGAAGAGCGTCTGGAAGAAGATTGCCTGCGGTTCGCTGGGCTCGGAGATGGCCCGGAGCTGAGCGATCAGCTGCTCCTTGGCGTCTCGTGCGAGACCGCCAGATGTCCAGAGGCTCTCGAAGAACAGCAGGAGGCTGTTCGCGCTGGCGGGGTCCGAGAACAGCGTGTTGAGCTCGAAGCGATCGGATGGAGTCAGACCCAGCCCGGGGGCCGTAAACGCCGAGCTTCCCTGCACTGCGACCGCCTGGCCGTCCGGCTTGGCGGCGTGGTAGAGACAGTGAGGGACCATGGCCGAGGTGCTTCGAATCTCCACGGTCGGCCGTTGTAGCCACTCGCTCATGAGCCGCGCGATCCGAGGACCGGAAAGTGAGTTCCTGAAGCGTCGCTCCTCCGGCCCGCCAAGGAGGCCCGGCCCCTTGGTCGTCGCGTCCCCGAACGGCAAGGACAGCAGCAGACGCGAGGAGCTCAGGTCGCTGAGCGCCTTCCTCATCGCCTCCCACGCGAACACCGAGACGTCGCTGGTGAGGATGCTCGCCGACGCACCAGCGGTGAGAGCGTCGCCGAGCGCATCGACCACCCGGCCATGGGACTTGTTATCGAGCAGCATGACGACCTCGCTCGCAGAGGCTCCCACGGGCTGACGCCGCGCCCGGGCCCACCCAGGCCGTGGTCAGAGGTGCTGCGGTGTCCAGCGCCGGCCCCATCAACCGTGCCCCTCGCCGTGCTCGCTGTCCTGCGCGGCGCCGCCCTGGCGGACCCACTCGTCGACCTCCGAGACCTTGAACTTCCAGAGGCGGCCCATCTTGTGGGCGGGCAGGCCCTTCTTCTCGATCCAGCGGTAGACCGAGTCCTTCGCCACGCCCAGGTGGGTGGCGATGTCGTCGACGGAGACCCAGGGTTCGGCGATCACGGGCAGACCCTCCACGTGAGGCGGC
>JAGQIY010000266.1 GCA_020430865.1 Myxococcales bacterium | reverse complement strand
CTACTCGCACGGGGCCATCTCTTCGACCCTTACTGGACGCAACACGCGGCTCACGCCCAGGGCGTCGAGCTGGCCTGGCCGTCCCAGTACCTGCCGGTGCAGCGCTTCCGTCCGCGCTCCGACTGACCGCCTGTCGACGCGCGCGGTGGCGACGTTCGATGTACGGCATCTCCACGTTGAGCTGGATGCGGTGAGCGCCGCGGTACAGCGTGCCGCTGATCGCCGGCGCCCGGGCGTGGCGGGCGCCCGCCACGAGGCCTATCACCTGGGCCACGGAGCGCACCGGCTGTCCCGCCGCTGTCGTCAGTACGTCGCCGTCTTGGACACCAACCCCTAACCCCCCGACCCCGCTGAGCAAGAGACCTGCTGGGCGCTGAGCGGTGGCCGGGACGAAGCTGCCGCCGGGGATCCCTGCGCTGCGAGAGAGCGCGAGGACCTTTGCCTTGCGGATACGAATTCCGCGCAGCCTGGAGCCGGTGGAGGTCTGGCCTGCGCGCGCCGCCGGTGACCGCGGAGCTGCGGCTGCGCTCGGTGATCCGCGCTCCTCGGTGAGCTCGCCCGGTGGGTCGACCTCGAGGTCCACCCCGCTGGTGTCCGCCGGTCGCGCCTCGTTCGCGAGTGCCTCGGGGGCGAGTCGGGGTGCTGACCGCGGCTGCCAGTCGGCGAGCTTCTGGCCGAGGTCCCCCGCGGCGTCGACCAGCCGCGCCCCGACCCAGGCTGTCAGCACGAGGGGGGCGAAGCCGAGGGTGAGGCCGACGAGAGCGGTCTTCGCCAGCGCGCGCATGCTACTTCTTGGGAGCCTTCAGGTAGCGAAAGAGGTCGCTCTTGGTCGAGAGCACGAGCGTGTCCTTCTTGCTCAAGGTCCTCTCGTAGGCCTGAAGGCTGCGCATGAAGGCGTAGAACTCCGGATCCCTGTTGAAGGCCTCGGCGTAGATCTTCGCGCTCTCGGCGTCGCCTTCGCCCTTCAGCTTCTGCTCCGTCTCGTAGGCCTTGGCCAACAGAATGCGCTTCTCCTTGTCAGTATCCGCACGGATCTTCTGCGCCTCCTCGGAGCCCTCGGAGCGGTAGCGCTTGGCGACGCGCTCGCGCTCGGCCTTCATCCGCTCGAAGACGCTCTTCTGGACCTCCGGGGGTAGGTCTGCGCGCTTGATGCGGACGTCGACGATGTCCACACCGAACTCCTTGACTCGGGTGCGCACCGCGTCGCCGACCTTCTGCATCAACGGCTCACGCTCGTTGCCGATGATGTCGCCGAAGTTCTCCGTTGCCAGCTCTCGACGCAGCTCCGAGAGCACGATGTCGTCGATGCGCTGGCGCGCCTGGTTCTCGTTGCCGACCGTCTTGAAGAAGATCAGCGGGTCATCGATCTGCCACCGCGTGACCGGGTCGGCGACCAGGTACTTTTTGTCCTTGGTCAACATGCGCCCAGCGGGGGAGTCGCTGCTCAGTACGCGACTTTCCATACGGGTAACATCCTGCCAGGGCAGCTTGAAGTAGAGACCGGGTGAGTTGATGCTACGCTTGTGCTGACCGAACTGGGTGACGATCGCGAGCTCTCGTTCGTCGATCACGAAGGCGCTCGAGCTGGCGCCGATCAGCACCGCGAGGAGGACGAGCCAGGGGATGAAGCGCTTCATTGCTTGGCCCCCCCCTCGAGCGCGCCTGCACCCAGCGGCAACACGGGCAGGGTGCCGCGGCTCACGTCCTCGTCGATCAGCACCTTGCGGTCGACGCCGGTGAGGATGCGCTCCATGGCCTCGAGGTACAGCCGCTCTCGCGTCACCTCACGCGCGTTCTTGTACTCCTCGTAGACGGACACGAACTTCGCCACGTCGCCTCGTGCGCGCACCACGCGCTCTTGCTTGTAGGCCTCCGCGGCGCGCTCGATCTCTCGCTGCTTGCCGCGCGCCTTGGGCAGCTGGTCCTCGTTGTAGCCGTTGGCTTCGTTGATCAGCTGCTCCTTCTTCTCCCGGGCGCGTACGACCTCGTTGAAGGCGTCCTTCACCTCGTTGGGCGCGGACGCATCCTGCAGCTTGACGTCGGTGATCTCGAGTCCGCTCTTGTACTCGTTCATCAATCGCTGGAGCAGCGCGCGCGTGTCGTCTTGGAGCTTCGAACGGCCCTCCGTGATCACGTCGTCGATGGTCATCGTGCCGACGACACTGCGCAACGCAACCTCTGTCGTGACGTGGAGCGTCTCGTCGGGGTCCTTGAGTCGGAACAGATAGTCGCTTGGATTGACCACTCGGTATTGGATGAGGAGCTGCGCATCGACGATGTTCTCGTCGCCGGTGAGCATCTGAGCCTCCTCCTTGTGGACCTCCTTGTCGCGGTAGCCGACCTGGATGTGCCGCACCTTCTCCGTGTTCACGATGTCGACCTGCTGGACCATTGGTATGCGGAAATGCAGTCCGGGTCCTTTCTGGTTGGGGTCGGCTTTGCCAAACGTCCTGACCACGCCGACCTCGCCAGGCCCCACGCTGTAGAATCCGGTGAGCGCGACGACCACGACGATCACGATCACGATCAGCGGTCCGATTCTCCGCAGGTTCTTGCGGAACATCTCCCCCACGCGAGCGACCACGTCGCTGACGTCAGGCCCCATTCCATTGTCTTCGAACTGACTTCGCATGCTCCTCGACAGGTACCCTTAATGACCTGGAGGCTGGCTGCAACCCGTCGTCGTCTCCGGGCTCGGTTCGACCAGGGGGGGAGCGTCGATTCGTCGCCGCGATCGCGCGCGCTCGCTGGCGGTGATTGCTAGCTCCGAACGCGCCAGTTACCCATGTATGCACGCCCCACGCTGTCGCAGGTCGGGTCGGTGACGATCAGCTCGGGCCGGCACTCGCGACAGTAGATGATGGTGTTCTGGCGGAACGTGCGCCCAAAGTAGATTGCCTCGTCGCGGTCGATGCCATGCACCAGCCACGCGGGTTCACGCCAGACGCCCTCGGGCTCCTCGTCGTAGCCGACGCAGTGCTCGACGCGGTAGCAGCCGAGGATCAGCAGATCGCGCATCACCTGGTGGCGCCCCTCGTTGACCCTCCGGGGCAACAGCATGGAGCGCGGGTTGTAGGCGGTGAGGACCGCGAATTGCTGCTGCAAGAGCTCGGGGAGACTCGCGACGTCCTGCACGATTTCGCCGTCCATCGACGAGCGCAGCAGCCCGGACTCGGTGGGCAGCTCGTAGACGGTCGCGAAGTAGGAACGGAGGAGGTTTTGATCCACGGATGCTCTCTTGTTGGGGTAGCCGCTGCGCGGAGACCCGCGCCCTTGGAGCGCGGGCGGAGCGGTCAGTGCGCCCCGCGAGCCAGCACGCCGTAGCCCTAGCACACGCCGCTGGTCAGTCGGCCACGAAGCGATAGCCGACTCCGCGCACCGTGACCAGGTGTCTGGGGCGAGATGGGTCGGGTTCGAGTTTATTCCTGAGTTGAAGCAGGAAGTTGTCGATGGTGCGCAGCGTGCCGTGGTGGCCAGGGCCCCAGACGGCTTCCAGGATCTGCTCTCGGCTCAGCACGCGTCCGCGGGCGCTGGCGAGGGTCATGAGCACGTCGAACTCGGTCGCGGTCAGACCAACCGACTCGCCCTCTCGCCGCACTTCTCGGGTGTCTTCGTCGATCTCGAAGCTCGCCGTGCGGATCACTGGACGCGCGCGCGCGCGCGCGATGGCGTCGCGGCGCAACACGGCCTTCACCCGGGCCAGTAGTTCCGCGAGGCTGAACGGCTTCGTGATGTAGTCCTCGGCGCCCAGTTCGAGCCCCATCACCTTGTCCATCTCGGCGCCGCGCGCAGACAGCATGATGATCGGTACTGCTACGCCTTCGCCCCGCAGCGTGCGCAGCACCTCGAAGCCGTTGAGCTTCGGGAGCATCACGTCCAGCACCACGAGGTCGGGTTTGAACTCCCGTGCCTGACGCAGCCCTTGCTCCCCGTCCTCCGCCAACGAGACGGTGTACCCCTCGGCTTCGAGGTTCATCGAGAGCCCCATGCTGATGCTAGGGTCGTCTTCCACGACAAGAATGCGCTTGGGGTCGTCCACGGGCTCACTCGGAATCGGGCTCGGGGGAGTCGGAGAGCGAGGCTGGCCCCGGCCTCTCTGATTTCCTCGGGGATTTAGAATTCTGGAAGATCGGCAGTACCAGCGTGAAGGTGCTGCCCTTGCCAGGGCTGCTCTCCAGCTCGACCTTTCCTCGGTGGGCCTCGACCACGTGCTTCACGATAGCCAGACCGAGCCCGGAGCCCTCGCGTTCTCGCGCCAATCGGTCGTCCACACGGTAGAACTTCTGAAAGATGCGCTTGTGCTCCGTGAGCGGAATGCCCGCGCCGTTGTCGCTGACGCTGATGCGCACCCGGTTGCCTTCGCGCGCCGCTCGCACCTTGATACGCGCTGGGCTTCCGCCGTACTTCAGCGCGTTGGTGAGTAGATTCAACACGGCGTCGCTGAGCGCCCCCGAGTCGGCGTCGATGCGCGGGAGGTTGTCCTCGACGTCGAGCTCGAGGTTCCCGCCTGGGCCGAGCTCCAGCGACTGCGAGGCGGCGACGGCCCCTTCGACCACGCGGGCGACGTCCGTGGGTTCTATGACATAGACGCGTCGCCCGCTCTCCATGCGCCCCCAATCCAGCAGGCGATCGATCAGCTCTTGGAGGCGCTGGCTCTCCCGAGCCAGGCCGTCGATACAGCGATCCTCGGTGGCCGTATCCCCGCGGCGAAGCTCGAGAGTCTCGGTGAAGAGCCGAATCGATGTCAGGGGTGTGCGGAGCTCGTGGCTGACCTTGGACACGAAGTCGCTCTGCAGCTGGGACAGGTTGGCTTCTCGACGCACGAAGACCCAGACCAGGATCACACCGGTGGTCGCTGCGCCGCTCAGCGCCAGCACCAGGATCCCCATCACGATGTCCGACAGCTCGCCGAGGACCAGCAGCACCACGCCAACGGCCAGCAGCAGCACCGTCGGGACGACGACCAACGCCACCAGCAAGATGACGATGCGCCGATAGCCGAAGGCGGTCAGGTCCCGGGTCGACACCCGAGACATCATACCCGATGGCGCGGTCGGCGCCCGCTCGCTCACAGCTCGAGCTCCGCACACAAAATCCACAACAGGCTCGCGACGCTCGCCGCCTGCGCCGGAGCGCCGGTCGCGCGGTGCGGCGGATCGCCATTGGCGAGCTGGGAGATCTGGCCGAGCGCCAGCGGCTCCTCCAGCGCCTGTTCCACGATGCGCTGGAGCTCGCTCTGCACCTCGAAATCGTCGGGGCGCAGGCGCAGCAAGGCGCGGGCGTAGAAGCCAAGCGAGTAGGTCCAGGTCGCCCCGCGGTGGTAAGCCGCCTCCCGCTCCTCGAAGCTTCCGTCGAACTGCCCCAGGTAGTCGACGGCGCCAGGTGAGAGGCTGCGGATTCCGCGCGGCGTCAGCAGCTCGGCGGTGACGCGATCGACGATCGAGTTGGCCTGCCAAACGTCGAACAGATCCGGGTCGACTGCGAGCGCCAGCAGCGCATGGGGGCGGATGCGGTCGTCGCCGTCCTGGGTCGGATCCAGGGACAGGGAGTCATAGGGGTAGCGCTGGTGCTCGCACCAGAAGCGCTCCTTGAAGCGCTCGGTGGCGCGCGCCCGCACGGAGAGCGCACGCTGCTCGAGCTCCTTGTCGCCATAGTCCGCAGCAAGGCCGGCGAGCACGCGGGCGCCTCGAGTCCACAGCGCCTGCAGCTCGATGGGCAGGCTCTTGCGCTTGCCCCACTCGCTGTGCGCCGGGCTCGGATCATCGGAGCTGGTGTTGGGCGCCATGCTCACCACCAGCCCGTCCTCG
>JAGQIY010000265.1 GCA_020430865.1 Myxococcales bacterium | reverse complement strand
CGCGCGCTTTGCGGGGGAAGGGGTTTTGGGCCATGCCCACCACCACCAGGCGATGCTTGGCGATCGCATCCTTGACCTCTTGCACGATGTCGTGGTGGTTCGTCGCGATCTTCTCGCGAATCGACGGGTGGATCTGAGCCTCTTCCAGGATTTCACGCGGCATGCAGCGGGACCTAGTGCGCGAGGCAGGAAGCCGCAATGGGTTCTGGGGGGTGAGGCTGTGTTTGGACACCCGAACCACCCTCGGCGGGCGCAGCGAAAAACCGCGTCTGGAACCCCAGTTGCGGTTTGCGCGAGCCAGGCCGCGGATCTAGCGTCTGCGGCATGGGACGATCGAGCGCGCAGTGGCTGCTGGGACTGGTCGTCCTGGGTTGTGCCGATCCTCCCGCGAGCACGCCCGGCGACGCGCCCCTGGAACAGCCGACTCCCAGCGCCTCGGTTTCCGAGCCTGACGGCGACGCAGAAGCGCCGGAGCAGGCGCAGATCGACGCCGCGCCAGCGTCGGACGGCGACGTGGATCCAAGCACCAGCCCGCGGCCGCCGCTGCCCAGCGATGGCGATCGCGTCTATCCGAAGTCACGCTTCGTCTGGGTAAGACCGCATCCGAACCCCGATGGCTGGGTTGGCTACTTGTGGCTCGGGGGCAGCGCCAGGCTGAAGTCGAAGGAGCCAGCGCTCGGGCCGGGCTGCCCGGGTCCGGACAACAACAGCCTCTGGTACGCCATCGAACCGTTTGGCTACGTGTGCGTGGACGGGAAGGAGGCGACCCTCGACGCGAAAGACCCGGAGCTCCTCCGCACGCTGCCTTACGCGCCTCGCTTGGACAGCCCGTGGCCGCACCAGTACGGCGAGAGCCGCGGCCTGCAGAAGTACAAGCAGCTGCCGACCCACGCCGAGCAGCGAAGCCGAGAATGGGATCTGCCCGACCACCTGGCAGCGGTGAAGAAAGCCCTGGCCGCACCGGAGAAGGCCGCCGAGATCGACGAGAAGCTGAAGGACGTCGACCTCACGATTCCCACAAGGAAACCCTTCGAACTGGGCAGCTATCCAGCCACGCTGAACGAGCCACGCAAGCGCCTGTTGCCGCTCTCCACGGTTGCCTGGTCCACGGAGGTGAACCACGACGGAGTGCCCTTCCTGCTCACCGCCGACTTCATGTGGGCACCGAAGACCCGCGTCGCCCCCTACCCGAAGGTGACCTTCAAGGGGCTCGAGATCGGAAGAGACGTCCAGCTGGACGACGACGGACAGCTCCGCCTGGCATTCTTCCGCGGAGAAGACCGCCCCAAGTACGGGCGTGGGCCAGAGGGCTTCGTGCAGCAAGACGCGACGTTCGAGCGCCTGTCCTGGGTGAAGCTCACGGGCAAGAGCGCCGAGGCCGACGACACGACGTTCCTCGAAACGGTCGAGCCCGGTGTCTGGGTCAAGAAGCGGGAGGCCGTCGTCCCCGAGTTTCGCGAGGAAACGCCTTGGAACGCGCCCGTCGGCAAGCCGGACACCAGCGGTCGGGCGCCCAAGGGTCGCGGCACCTGGATGGAAGCCAACGTTTGGAAGGGCTGGCTGGTCGCCTATGAAGGCACGCGCATCGTCTACGTGACGATGATCTCTCCAGGCAGAGGGGGCACGCCGGCGCCAGGCATTCCGCCCATCGACACCGCCGCGACGCCCACCGGCAGCTTCAAGATCACGGGTAAGTTCGCCACCGCGACGATGGCCGCACCCCAGGAGTTCATCCACTCGGACGTGCCCTGGACCCAGAACTTCAGCGGGCCTCACGCGCTGCACGGCGCCTACTGGCACGACAACTGGGGCGAGCGCATGAGCGCCGGCTGCGTGAACGTCTCTCCGCGCGACGGCCGCTGGCTGTTCTACTGGACGGAGCCCCAGATCCCCGATGGCTGGCACGGCGTGCGCTGGCGTCCATCCGAGGATCCCGCGACGCTGTTCATCGTGCGCTGAGGAGCTTGCTCGAAACGGGAGCTTTGCTCTACGACGCGGGGATGCAGCCCTGGGACCGCAGCCGCGTCGAGACCTTCATCGCCGACGACGAGCTGTTGAGCGCGGTGCGCTCCGAAGTGGAAGCCCGCACCGATGGGGACGCGGCGCACGACATCGACCACTTGCTCCGAGTCGCGGTCTGGACGCTGCGCTGCGACCCTGAGCTCGACCCCCGTGCAGCCATCACCGCGGCCCTGCTGCACGATATCGTGAACGTACCCAAGGACTCCCCCGAGCGAGCGCGGGCGAGCGAGCTGTGCGCTCAGGAGGCGCGCCGTCTGCTCCTGAATTTTTCCACACGGGATTTGGGGGTGAGGTTGCCTCCCACGGCCCTCGACGAGATCTGCGCCGCGATTCGCGACCACAGCTTCAGTCGTGGCGCGACCCCCGAGAGCCGCCTCGGCGAGGCTCTCCAAGACGCTGACCGCCTCGAGGCGGTCGGCGCGATTGGCATCATGCGTTGTTTCGCCACCGGTCCGCGCATGGGCGCACGCTGCTTCCACCCAGAGGACCCCTTCGCCGCTCACCGCGATCTCCAGGACACGCGCTTCAGCGTGGATCACTTCTTCACCAAGCTGCTCGGCCTCTCGAAGAGCTTGCGGACGCCTACCGGGCGCGCGGAAGCCGAACGCCGGAGCCAGATATTGAAGCAGTTCATACAGGCCTTGTCTGGCGAGCTCGAACGCGCCTGCAGCCGCGAACTCGCCTGAACCAGCGACGTTCGCCCTCGGGTACCACCGCTGCGAATAGCCACATCAGCGTCCGCTCGCTCCTCCCTCGCTCACGAATCGTCGAGGAGCGCGTGTCCACGCGCGCGAAACGCAGGTGCTTCGTGATAGATCTAAACGAGGCCTCCACTGCCGGTGCTTGGTCTCGTCTCATGACTCACGCCGACCGTTTGCTAGGGATCTGCCCGGAGGCTGACTTGCAGCCGGTTCGGTGGTTCGCGCTCGGTCGCTGGTGCGCCACCACCGCCCTTCTGCTCGGCTGCGTGGGCTGCAGGATCCGCGACGACGTGCCCCCCGCTCCGAGTTCGAGCGCGAGCATCGCCCCATCCAGCGCTCCCACGGCTTCGGTAGCCAGCGTGGCCGACGCCGCAGCGGAAGCTCCAGCGACGATCCCCGACGCCGAGCCACCTCCCGAGGGCTCCGAGGCCCTGGCCTTCGCCGGTCTGGGCACTGACGCCGCAGCCGAGACGACGCTGCACGACGCTATCCGCGCGGCACTCGCATCGCTGTCGACGGAGGAGAACGCGGGCTCCGCCGCCGTCGCTGGGGTGGTGGTGCTGGAGGACGACCCGAGGCTGAACGCTGGCACCGGCGTCAATCTGCGCATCGACGGTCGCACGGCTGAAGGCGACGCTGCCGTGATGGTGCTCGATGAAGACGGCGTCGCACACTTCGCAGCGGTCGCCGCAGTGGAAGGCGTGAAGAACCCGGTGCTCGTTGCCGAGAAGCTCCTGGGCGCCCCCACCCCGGTGCTGTCGGGGTTCTGGGCGCGCGACTTCGCCGCTCGTGTCGGGATCATGACCGAGCCGGCACCCCAGGACCTCCAGCAGGAGCTTTACCGTACGGCAATCAAGGCTGCTCTCGCCGACGCGGGCGCGCCCTGGCAACGCCTGCCCTGGGCCACCTACGTCGACCCGGAACTGCGAGACGGCGGACTGGTGCTGGTCGACGCCGCAAGCGACGCGCAGCTCGGCGAAGCGGGCGCGGCAACCGACGCTGGAGACGCCCAGGCGGACGCGCTGGTGGGAGACGCTGGCGCTGATGGGTCAGCGCCGGTAGCGCCCAGCGCGAGCGCCGCGCCCTCCTCCGGCACGGCGCCCCAATCGCCCCCTGCTCTGCCGCCCAAGCCACCAAACCCCAAGCCACCAAACCCCAAGCCACCAAGCCCCAACCCGCCAAGCTCCGCTCCCAAGCCTCCGAGCTCGGCTGCGCCTGCCCCGTCCGACACGGTCGCGGTGCTGATCCGCGACGCCAACGATCGCTTCGCGGTCGCCGCCAGCTCCGGAGGTCCGCCGCTCGCGTTGCCCGGACGCATCGGTGACGTGCCGATATACGGCGCGGGGATCTTCGTCGGGCCCCATGGGGCAGTGGCCGTCACTGGTCGAGGCGAGTTGATCGTGGAGCTCGGGCTAGCGCGTCGAGTCTACGATCGACTCGCCCTCACGCGCTCCGCCCGGATCGCCGCCACCTGGGGTGCGAAGCAAGTGCCGAAGGATGAGCAAATCGGCGTCGCGGTGCTCGGGAAGCGAGACGGCTACGTCGCGCATAGCGCCGCGCTGGCCTGGCTCGGCTGGCGCGACGGAAAATGGAAAGCGCCGGAGGACAAGCCGTGAGTCTGGCCGTCCTGCTGGTGCTGATCGTGGTGTTCTCCTTCGTGGTTGGGCACCTGCTTCAGCGCTTCACCTCGCGCTTCGCGACGCTCTCGGCGGTGGAGTACATGCTGGTCGGCGTCGCGATCGGCCCCGCCCTCGGCTGGTCGCTGCTCACCCGAGAGGCCCTGACGCACCTGCAGCCGTTCTTCAGCTTGCTGCTCGGCCTGCTCGGCTTCGTCCTCGGCATCCGCGCGGATAAGACCCTGCGCTCCAAGGGGTTCGGCCCGGCGGCGTTCTTCGCTTCGATCACCGTCTTGATCGGCTTCACGCTGCTGATCTTGCCCGTACTCGATTGGCTCGTGCCCCCCTTCGGCGCCGAGAGCGACTTCGTCATCGACCGCAGCGTCGTGCGCTACAGCGGAAAGGCGCTCGCGGTGCACGTCGAGTCCAACAGCCTGTGGCTGGCGCTCGGTCTGGCAGCCTGTGCCGTGGTGAGCTCGGTGCAGGCGGTGCGCACGCTGCGCGGCAACCGCCCCGGACGCGTCGGCGACTTCCTGCAGGCGAGCGCCCGCGCCAGTCAGATCACCGGCATCGTCGTGCTGGGGCTGGTGCTCGCGGCGACGCGCGCCACCAGTCAGGCCAACCGCTTCTCGATGACAGTGGTGGAGTGGAGCGTCGCCGCTGGGTGCCTCGGCATCATCTGCGGTCTGCTGTTCACGCTGTTCATCGGTCGGGAGAACGAGCCCAGCCGCATCTTCCTGGCCGCGGTCGGCCTGGTGATCTTCGCCTCCGGTGTGGGTTCGGCGCTCGGGATTTCACCCCTGTTCGTCAATCTGCTGGCCGGCGTGGTCGTGGCCAACACCTCGGATCACGCCGATGGTGTGCGTGAACAGCTGGACCGCCTACAGCACCCGTTGTTCGTCCTGGTGCTGATCTTCGCCGGAGCGCTGTGGCAACCCGTGGGGGGAGCGCTGTGGTTGCTCCCCATCGCCTACGCCGTGGGGCGGTGGCTGCTACGCCGCATCTTCACCCGGATCGCCGCCCGCAGCGTGCTCGAGCCCAAGCTGGAGACCTTGCGCCTGGGCAACGGTCTGATCAGCCACGGCAGCCTCGCGGTGGCGATCGCGCTCAACCTCGCTCAGCGTTTCCCCGAGTGGGCTGCGGTGGTGCTCAACACGGTGCTGATCGGCACCCTGGTCAGCGACCTCTTCAGCCGACGTGCACTGACGGCCTTGCTCACCGACGCTGGTGAGCTGGTCGTCGGACTTGCACCGAGCAGCCCGCCGCCCGCCCCGGACGCGGAGATCGACGCTCCTCACGCCGCGCCCGAGTCAGCGCAGGAGTCCACGGAGGAGGGCAGCCGATGAGACGCGCGCTCGTACTCTTCGTGTTGCTGGGGCTGATGCTTGGCCTCAAGGCGCTCAAGGCGGACCCGCCCGGCGCGAGCGATCCGCTGACCCTCGCCGCCATCGGCTTCGTGGTGCTCGCCGCCTTCACGATCGCCGAGATCGGTTCGGCGATGTCGTTTCCGCGCGTCACCGGCTATATCATCGGCGGCGCCCTGTTGGGCCCCTACGTCTCGAACATCCTGTCAGCACGCGTCGTCGAGGACATGACGATGTTCAACAACCTCGCCCTCGGCCTGATCGCCCTGGGCGCCGGGCTGGAGCTGGACGCCAGACAGATAGGCAAGATCTGGAAGACCCTCGCCGCGACCATCGTGGTCAAGATCCTGCTGGGTGTCGTGCTGGTCGGCGGGACGCTGTACCTGGCGCAGAGCTGGATGGGGGTGCTGGACATCGCAAGCGGCAAGCCCCTGATCGCGCTGGCGTTGATCATGGGCACGCTGTCTATCGGCACCTCGCCCGCGATCGCACTCGCCATCATCAATGAGAACCGCGCGAAGGGTCGGCTCTCTGACATCGTGCTGGGCGCAGCGGTGCTCAAGGATCTGGTCGTGGTGGTGTCTCTGGCGGTCGCAATCGGCGTCGCCAAGGGCTTGCTCTCCCCCGAAGCCACGAGCGACTCGCACGTTCTCCTGCACATCGCGGAGGAGCTGGGCATCGGCGCGGTCCTGGGCCTGCTGCTGATCCTGTACATACGCTTCATCCGTGCGGAGATGTTGCTCTTCGTCGCTGGCATGATCGTGGTCGTCGCCGAGGTGCTGAAGCAGCTGCACCTGGACCTGCTCCTCGTGTTCATCGCTGCGGGCTTCGTGGTGCGCAACTTCTCTCGCTACGAGCACGACCTGCTCGAAGCCGTGGAGATGGTGGCGCTCCCGGTCTTCATCGTCTTCTTCACCATCGCCGGCGCGCGCATCGATCTGGTGGTGACCTACACGGTGTTCCCACTGGCGCTGGCGCTGTGTGCCGCGCGCGCCGTCACGTACGTCATCGCCTCTCGGCTCGGCGGCGCCGTGGGTGGCGAAGGCGACGTGGTGCGTAGTCAGGCCTGGCTAGCGTACTTGCCGCAAGCTGGCGTCACGCTGGGTCTGGTCGGCGTCGCCGCCAACGCGCTGCCCGAGATCTCGAGCAGCGTCCGTGGGACCGGCATGGCAGTGGTTGCGGTGAACCTTCTGCTGGGCCCCATTACGCTCAAGCGCGCACTGAAGGCCGCCGGTGAGGTGGGAGCGACCCCGGGAGAAGCCACCGAGGCGCCCGCAACGCGACCGCTCGCCGAGACTGCTCTGCTACCGGCTGGGGAGGCGCGTGAGCGCCTGCGTGAGGCGCTCAACGCCATCGGCGCCGAAGCCCTCGCCATTCCAGCGACCCACCTCTACTCCCAGCTGGAGAGTCAGGGCAGGCACTTCCGGGAGACCACGCTGGCGGAGTGGGCGGAGCGCCAGCTCGAACGCGCCAACACCCGGCTCGCGGATCAGGACCACGAGCCGCAAGACGAGGAGTCGCTCTTTCCGGCGACCCGCAAGGCCGAGCTCCTGAGCGCGCTCTTCGCGGAGTTCCGGGGCGCCCTCCGCGAGCTACCCGAGATGGTGGACGCCGCCCTGTCGCGCCAGCACGTGCAGCTGAAGAAGGAGGACCCCCTCCTGCTGAAGCTCCGCCGACTGCGCAAGCGAGCCGCGGTGAAGCTGCGCCTCTCGAGCAACTCGCGGCGGGTCCCCCTGCAAGCTGCTGCACGGGTGGCGCTCGAAGCGCGTCTCGGCAGCTTCGTTGCCGAGCAACTCGCGGCCTGGTCTCGCTGCGAGCTTGGAATCCTTGCGGAAATCGAGGCCGTATCCGCCGGCAAGCAGGACGCTGAAGGAGCGCGGCGCGAGGTCGAGCTGCGTATCCAGATGGCGCGCCAGAGCTTCGATGCGGAGCTCCACGGGGCCCTCATCGATGGTGTCGAGCAGCTCGCGGAGATGCTACGCAAGGCGGGCGGACCGGAGCTTCCCGCCGCGAAGATCCGGGTCTCGGCGGTCGACGGTCAGGTGAAGGAAGCGCTCCGAGTGCTGGAGCGCGATCCCGAGGACTGGGGCCGACTGGCCAAGCTCTGCGAGGCCGAAGTGGAGCTCGCGCGGCGCGTCCAACACCTGCGCAACGTGTACGAGACGGCGCTGCAGGACTCGGTCATCGATCCCGCGACCGTCTCCCTCGGCGGCGTCGAGCAAGTCCTCGCGGCCGTCGAGCGACGCCTCAGCGAAGTGAGACGCCGAACCGAAGAGGTCGACTTCGACGACGAGGAGCGTCAGCGGCTGGCCGTCGCCGCCCGAGAGGCGTTCGATGACGACGAGCAAGCAGAACTCGAAGCCTGCGCCGCTCGCTTCCGTGCTTCGGCTTCCATGCACACCGTCGCGCTCGAGCTCCGTGCGGAAATCGAGAAGTTGCCCACGGAGCTGGAGATCCCTCGCACGAAGTTCGATCCCGGTCGCCCGTACTCGCCCGCCGACTCACGAGGCCGTCGCTTCGCGCTCCAGCGAGAGACGCGCTCCACGCTGCTACAGGACCTGCTTCCGAGCTCCGACGCCAACCTGCGTGAGGTAGCCGCGACCGTCGTGGACACCGCCGCGAGGCTGCGTGAAGCGCGAGAGATCGCCCTCGCGGTGCTGGAGACCGACGAAGCCGAGAGCCAGCACGCGACCCTCGAACAGCTGGACCGAGCGCTGAGCCGCCTGGAAGGCCAGCGCAAGGCTCTCGAGCGCGACATCACCTCGGCTCGAGATGGGCTCGAGGCGCTCGCGGAGAAGAGCTTCAATCGTCTGCTGGAGCGCTCCGGTATGGCGACGACCAGCACCGAGTCCCAAGCAGGAAAGCTGCTGCTCGACCGCGTCCAGCAACTGGTCGCGCCCGTGCGACGGAAGCTCTCCGACTGGCAAGAGCGAGCGCTGAGGATCTACCGCGAGGCGCTGGGCAGCCAGCTCGGACGCGATGTGCGGGCTCGCTATCAAGACGACAGCTTCGACGCCGCCGCGATCAAGGAGTACGCGGCGCGCTGGAGGCCGGCGGAGCACCTGCCCCACGAGTACCAGCGCCTCTTCTCCGCGGCCCCAGCGACCGAACATCGGCTCTTCACAGCTTACCGCACGGAATTGGAAGAAGCACTACGTCAGGAGGGCGAATGGCTCGATGGAGCACCAGGGAACCTGCTCCTGGTTGGCGAGCACGGCTCCGGCCGCACCTCGCTGCTCAACCTCATGGAACTGGAGCTGCACGCCCCGCGCATCATTCGACCAGAACCCCTGGAGTGGCGCCGCGCAGTCGGGATCTTCGGCGCACTCGCCATCGAGCTGGGCGTGAAACCAAGCATGGGGCCGCTCGGGGCGGCGCTCGCGCGTGAGCGCACCACGGTGCTGATCGACGACCTCGAGCAATGGTTCAAGGCGGACGCCGAGGGGCTACGGCAGCTCGACCGCTTCCTGGACTTCGTGGTGCGCACTCGCGCCCACACCAACTGGGTGATGTCGATCGAGCGAGGCGCGCTCGCGGTGCTGCAGGAGCTGGTGCCAATCCCCCAGGTCGTGCGGCGAGTGATTCAACTCAAGCCGCTCACCGGCAAGGAGCTCGACGAGGCCATCCTGCGTCGCCACGCGTTGAGCGGGCGCGAGATCACCTACCCCACGACGTTCGCAACGCGCTGGATCGCCCGCGTGCAGCGCACCAACGAGCAGGAGGTCTTCTTTGGCATGCTCGCACGAGCCAGCGGCGGCAGCATCGGTCGCGCCGTGGCCCTGTGGGCCCACGGCTGCGAGGTGACGCCCAGCGGGAGCGTGAAGCCCTCGATCGATCTCGGACTGAGCCTGGGGCTGCCGTTCATCCAGCGCATGGAGCCGACCGAGATCGCCACGCTGGTCCAGGTGATGCGCTTCGGCCCCCAGGACGAGAGCGAACTCGCCCGTGCCCTGACACTGAACCGCGCGGAAATGGCGCGCCACGTCCACTTCCTGACGGCAGCCGGCCTGCTCGAACCGCTGAACCACCCGAGTTCGCCCCTCGGCGTGCCTCAGGCGGTGCGCCCGGCGATCTTGCAGGCCCTCGAGAAGCTGGGGGCGCGGTCGTGAATCGGCGCCTTCCTGCACGGATGCTCTGGCTGGGCGTGCTGGCGCTCAGCTGCAGTCTCTTCGGTTGCTCCGGCGCCAGCGGCGCCGAGGGCGCGAGCGTCGAGTTCGGTGACGCCGTCGTGCGCGAGGTAGGCGAGCTGCGAGGCCTGCTCGACCTGCGCAGCCTGCTCCTCAGCGGCATCGGTCTCGCGTTGGTGTGGGTCATCCTGCGGGGGATCCGCCGAGCGGTTCACGTCGTCTGGCGCCTCGGCCTCGACAGCTCACGGAGACTCGAGACGACAGCGACCGCGGTGCGGGTGGCGCTGGTCGCCGTGGTCGTGCTCTTCGTGCTGCGACGCATCGCGAGCCTCGCGCCCATCCTGCTCACCTTCACGCTGCTCGCGGCCATCCTGCTGCTCGCTGCTGCCTACGCGCGCCAGCTGCCGAGCGTCCTCGTTGGCCTCAGCCTGCTGTTGCGGCGACGACTGCGGCACGGAGACCGCATCCACATCGCCAACCACAGCGGCACCGTGCGCGAGGTGGGCCTCGCCCAGCTGCACCTGCGGCGCGGTGACGGCGCCACGCTGTTCGTGCCCAACCGCCTGCTGATGGAAGAGGTGCTCACCGTCGAGCACGCAAAGAACAGCGAGCCAGTTCGCGTGCGCATCCCGGCGCCAGCGCCCCAGCACCGCGAGCAGCTGGAGCTCAGCCGCCGCGTGGCCGTGCTCTCCCCGTACCGGGTCCCCGGGTCCCCCGTGGAGCTGATCGAGGACGACGTCGAGAACCGCCGCTACTGCATCGAGATCCACACCTGGTCGGTCCGTGCGGCAACGGAAGCCCGCGAACACCTGGAACAAGCCCTCGACAGCGCTCTCGGCGCGCAGGCCCGCGCCCGCAGCGACGGTACGAGGACATGACCCCTCCGTGCGTCTGGATCTGGGGGTGAGGTCAGCGGTCCACGGCCGCGTAGATCACTCGTCTCGATGCACGGTGCTCGGAGAGAACGCGGGCAAGCACACGTACTCGTCGATCAGCTTCGGCTTGTTTCCTGCGGCTTCGATGCGTGTCGGCTTCTCAATCAGCTTCGGCATGCTAGAGAGCATCCCCCCGCGCGAAGCGGAACGCCAAGGCTGACTGGAGCGCCGCGAACACGGCGACTCACCCCCGAGAAACCGAGCAGATCGTGACCAAGGACTTGCACGCCGTGCGCTCTCCCGCGAGCCAACCCGTGCTGGACGCGGCAGGGCGGCTTCGCGCTGAGCAGCCCGGGGTCACGCATCGAGCCGTGTGCTACCGCTGCCACAAGCCCGAGGCGCTGTGCGTGTGTGAAGACCTCGCGCGTGTCGACAATCAAACGCGCATCTTGATCTTGCAGCACCCGCGAGAGCGCTTTCACCCCATCGGCACTGCACGCTTCGCTGAGCTCGGCCTGCGCAATGTACGCGCAGAAATCAGCTGGTCGGACACTGGGCGCAGCATCCGACGTGAGCTCGACGTCGAGCCGGGCACCGGGTTGCTCTATCCCCATCCGGAGGCGAAGCTGCTGTCGGAGCTGGCCCCTGCGGAACGCCCACGACAACTCATCGTCCTGGATGGTACCTGGCATCACGCTCACACCATGTATCGCGAGAATCCTTGGTTGCACGCGCTGCCGCACTATGCCTTGAGGCCAGAGGAGCCGAGCCGCTACCGAATCCGCAAGGAACCGCGTGAGGAATGCGTGTCGACCCTGGAGGCGATCACTCAGGCACTCGAGCAACTCGAGCCCGGACTGGAGGGGCTCGAACGTCTCCTTGGCTCCTTCGACCGCATGATCGATCAGCAGATCGACTTCGCGAGCAAGGGCGGCGGCCGACGACGCAAGCGCAAGCGCAACAAGGCGAGTCGGGCCATCCCCCGCGCCTTGCTCGAGCACTACGAGCGACTGGTGGTCGTGTGCGGCGAGGCGTCGGCGCCTCCCCCTGAGCTGATGTGCCGCAAGCAGGTGCCTCCAGGCTGGAGGAACCAGCTACTGTACTGGGTGGCGTGTCGCCCGGCGACCGGCGACGTGTTCTCGAGCCTCGTCCAGCCGCTCGAGCAAGTGTCGGATCAACACCTGATGCACCTCGAGCTGTCCCGCGAGAGCTTCGGAGACGCTCCCGCCCTGGGGGACGTGCTTCGCGCCTGGAGGGAGTTCACCCGCCCCGGGGACATTTTTGCCGCATGGAATCAATCTACCTGGGACATCCTGCACGAGGCTCACGGCGCCGCTGGCTCGCCGATGCATCCTCTCGCCACGGGAGAGGATGGGGCCGCCCCGTCTGGCCCTCAGCAACGGGTCGGCTTCGTCTTGTTGAAGGCCGTCTATTTCAACGTGCGCCGCGGCGCCCCGCGCGGGGACCTGGAGCGAGTTCTCCAGCACGAAGGCCTCGACACACGCGACCTGGGGCTACCAGGCCGAGCCGGTCGACGCCTGGGCAACGCCGTGAGCATCCTGGAGTTCTTGCGCGCCGGGGCGCTCTCGACGGAAGTCGAGGCCTAGTGTCCTGTCTGCCCAGTTCGCGGCAAGACTCGCCCGCCCCCTGAGGGCGTGGGCGAGCGAGTCGCCCTGCTGGCTCCACCTCAGGGCCGATGTTTCCTTACGGATTCATCCCCGAGATCGATCTCGAGATCTCGAGCACGACGATCGGGACGACGAGTCAGCCGGCGCAGCAACAGACCCACGCCGATCACGCTCACCGCGACGTAGGTCAACCAGGTGGAGTTCGAGTCGACCCAGGCCGTGAGCGCCGCAATTGGCTCCGCCAGGCTTTGCCCGAAGAGGCGCAGCAGCAAGACCAGGCTCAGAGTCCCCAGAAAGTTGAGCCCCCAGAATCGCTTCAGGCTCATGCCAGACGCACCCGCCAGCAAGCACACGATTCCGTAGGGCGACAGAAACACGAGCAAGCTGCCCCAGCGATTGAACGCTGCCTCGAGGAATCGAGTGTAGGCAGCCCAGCGCCCCGCTCGACGCTCGGCCCACTGCACCGCGTCCACACCGAACCAGCGCCCGAGCGCGAAATAGAGAGGGTCTGCGAGCATCAATCGCAGCACGCCGATCGCCAGGAACGCGCTCCACTCGGTCGCCGGCGCGACCGTGATCAGGTGGGGGATGCTGGGGTTCATCGCGATCAGGAGCAGCGGTCGATGCGCCAGGAGGCTCGGCGTCAACGCGGCCCCCGTGGTCGCCAGCGCGCCCAGCGCCACCATCCCGACCAGCAACGAAGTCAGCCGCGCGCGGCGCCCTGCGGCGAACCCCAACTCCTCGTCATCGAGGCCAACCGCGCCGCTGTCTGGCCCCTTCATCGTCTGAGATGTAGTGCCGCCCTGGGGCTTCGGCAATGCTCCAGCCCGCGCCCAGGCTACTGGGTCAGCCTGCAGCCTGGTCGCTGCTCGGCTGGGAGCGCGGCTTCTGCCGCTCCTGACTCACCCTTCGCGCAAACTCTGCGATGCGCTCCTCGAGCAGTTCCCGATCCAGATCCATCGTCGCCAGATGATACGAACGTGGCAAGACCAGCTCCTCTCCCCAGGATCCGACGAGATCCAGGATCGCGCGGGAGTTCGCTGGAGGGACACTGTGATCCTGGGGCGCGTACGCAACGAGCACCGGCAAGTGCAGCTGCGGAAGCTGCCGGCGGATCCGGCTCAGCTGGCTCAGGAACGAGTTGCCTGCTGCAGCCGGAACGAAGGCATAAGCCTGTTCATCGACGCCCGCGCTAGCGGCGTCGTTCTCCACGAGGCCGGCAGCCTTGGCCGGCGCCACCGGGACAACGTACTGCAGCACCGGTGCGAGCTTGGCGAGCAGACCCTCGCGCTCCAGCACCGTCGCGTTGATCGCCACCACGCCGGCCAGGTCCCGCTCGAACTCCCAGGCGACGTCGAGGGCGATCGTCCCCCCCATCGAGAGACCGGCGACGATCACATGCTCGGCGCGGTCCTTGAGCTCGATCAGAGCCTGCACGAAACCTGCGCGCCAGTCGTCGTAGGAGGTCTTCGCCATGTCGAGCCAGTGACTGCCGTGCCCTGGCAAGCGCGGCAGCTCCACCGCGAAGCCGCGCGCGGCGAGCTGCTCTCCCAACCAGCGCACGCTGCTCGGGTTGCCGGTGAAGCCGTGGCACAGCAGGATACCGACGCGGGCATTGTCTCCGGACCCGACGCTGGACCAAGGCTCTGCCCCGCGGATGATCGGTCGCGTGTTCTTTCTCAGCATGTCAGCTCCGTTCTCTCAAGGCAGCGGGACGTGAGCGCTCACACGCTTCACCCCCTGCTCGACCAAGCGCATCCAGTGCAGCGCCCGCGGCTCCGCCGGATACTCACGCACGTCGGGGACCTGCTGCGGCAGGCGCCGAGCCAGCTCGCCGACGGTCTCCATCACGAACTCATCGTCATGGGCGCAGACGAACTCGAGCAGGCCACGCAGGCGCGCGATGTTGATCGAGTTCTTGTGGGCTCTGCGCGCCGAGATGGAGTCGATGTGGAAGTACTCGAAGGAGTGAGTGACGAAGGTGACGTGACGAATCCCCCGCGCGCGACACGCGCGCAGACAGTGGACCATCTCCGCCAGACTCACCGCCATGACCTGAAGGTGGCGGTGCCCCCCGTTCGGTTGCCGGAAGTTCGTGATCGGTAGCTCCCATACGCCATCGACCTCCGTGGGAAACAGGCCCGCCAGAGCCTTGTCACTGCGCATGGCGCAGTGCAGGTCGAAGTAGCAGGGGTTGTAGTTGCTGGACAGCGTCAGACCCGCGCCCGCCATCGCTCGCCAGGTGAGGTTGCTGGCTCCGAAATTCCCCGCCCGGTAGGAGCGGATCGAGTCCCGAGGCACGCCAGCCTCGGTGAGCAGATCGATGCCCTCGCGCAGCAGCGCGGTCTGTTCCGCGAGGGAATAAGCACTGATGTTGTCGGAGACCCGCGCCCGTCCCTGCTCGAGGCGCGCGTCGCGCTGCACCGGGTGCACGTGGAGCTGCACGTCGTGCCCACGCTCGAGTATCTGCTGGCACACCTCCGAGAGCCCTGGCTTGCCGAAATGGTGCGCGCCAATGGCCTCGGTGTAGAACGTGCCCCGCATACCGTAGGCCTCGAGCTCGCTCATGATGAGAGGTACGCCGAGCTCCTCGTCTCGATTGGCGAAGCGACCCCAGACACGTAGGTCGTAGCCCAGCGGAGGCTGCACGCGGCCTCCCAGGTTGCGCTCCTCCGCGCACTCGGTGTCGACGGTGAGGTAGACGCGAGTGCGATCGTCGGGGCGACTCGGGTCGAAGCCTCCCTGACCGAAGGCAGCACCGCGGGGACGCAAGGCCCGCGACAAGCGCTCCCGGAGAGGGGCAACGAGCGCGTTCACTCCCGTTTCATCCACGTCCGACTCACCCATGCTCGCTCCTCAAGCCGCCGCCTTGGCCCGTGCAGCGCGATACACGTCCGCGTAGCCAGCGACCAGCGTATCCCAATCGCGCTCACGCTCAACGTACGCGCGCGCATTCCTGCCCAGCCGCTGCCTGAGCTCGGCGTCGTCGAGCAGTTTCACGATGTTGCGCGCCAGGTCGTCGACGTCTCCAGCTCGGAACGCCAGCCCCGTCTCGCCGGGTCTGGCCAGCTCGAGCAGGGCCTTCACGTCGCTCACGAGCACGGGGCGCGCCATCGCCATGGCCTCGAGGGGTTTGATGGGCGTCGTCAACTCCGTGACCAGACTGCTGACCCGTGGGTAGACGAGCAACTCGGGCAAGGCGAGCAGCTGCTGCACCTCGGCGTGCGGCACCCGACCGGTGAAGGTCACGTGCGCGTCCAGGCGACGCTGCTTCACCAGCTCCCGCACGGGCTGGTCCATGTGACCGCCGCCCACGACGATCAGGTGCGCGTCGCGGACCTCCGCGACGACCTTGGGCACGGCCGCGATCAGATCGGGCAGTCCCTCCCAGGGCTCGAATGACCCCAGGAAGCCGAACAGTCGCTTGCCCTCCACACCGTAGCGCGCAAGCAGCTCGGGAGAAGGATCCTGTGGAACGAAATTCCCTGCGGTAACGCCATTCGCGATCACGTGCAGGTCGGTGAGACGCCCCACGCGGGGCGCGATGTGGTCACGCATGGCCTGACAGATCGTGACCACGGCATCGGCGTTCTGGAATACCCGCGTGTCTCCGCCCCGGGCGAGCCTGTACTGCAGTGAGCCCTCGCGGAACTTGCCGTGCACGACCGACGCGTTCTCCCACAGGTCCCGCACCTCGTAGACGAACGGCAAGCGGTGCCGCCTGGCGGCGAGCATCGCGGGCAAACCCACGAGCATCGGGGAGTGTGCGTGGACGATGTCGGGCTTCCAGTCGCGAATCGCCCGCGAGGCGGAACGAAACAGCGCGCTCATCAGCCGGGCTTCTCGCACCAGGGGTGGTTGAGGTCCCGTCAGCTCTGGAGTGCGGCGGTAAGACACGCCCTCCACTACCTCCACGCTCGCCTCGGGCTTGGGGTGTCGTGCCGAGGTGACGCCGTACGACTCGTACCCCAGCTTGGCCTGGCCCTTGATGATGTAGCTGGTTCGAATCGAGTAGCCGGTCTGAGCCGGAAGGGACATCTGTAGGACGTGGAGGACGCGCACCCTGCTCTCCTTGGGACTTCGACGCGTAGCGTCAGCGTGGCGGCGTTATAGAGGATCGTCAGGGGCCGAGCAAATCAGCCAGACGGCCCCACGAGCCGCGATCACCCGTGCCGCTTGGCAGGGGGACCACAGACCCTGGCTAAGGCACGCTAGCGGCTCGAGTTCGACGCCGCATTATCTCCGCACGGTAATATTTTAGCGAATCAGGGAAACGCTTTCGAAACACCGCGCGCAGTAGCGATACCTGCCAGGAAACACGGTCCGCGCTAGGCTGCTCGTGCAGTCGGGGTGGCCGGACGAACCGCGTCTCGAGGAGAGGCACCCTGTCCTGGCGACGCAGAACCGAGCAACGAACACCAGCCGATGAGCGCGAACGAAGCAGCTTCGAACGCAGATGAAGATCCCCCCATCCGCATCGCGGTGGTGGGTGACATCCATGCCTTCTGGGGGCCACCCGACGTCGAGTACTTCAACCAGAGCGACTATGATCTCGTGCTCTTCGTCGGGGATCTCGGGGGCTACACGGTCGGCGGAACGCTCAAGGTCGCGCGCTCCATCGCGCGCCTCGAGAAGCCGGCGCTGGTGCTTCCGGGCAATCACGACGCCATCACTCCAGCGCAGCTCGCCGCAGAGATCTCGGGTGTTGGCTCGCTGATCGAGCTAGCCAGCGGGGGTGAGGAGCGGCGCCGCAAGGAGCTGGCGGAGGCGCTCGGGCCCGTACCCTTGGTCGGCTTCAGCCTGCACCGGTTTCGTTTCCGCACGAGAACGTTGAGTGTCGTCGCCGCGCGTCCCCACTCCTTCGGGGGCCCGCGCCTCGCGTTCCGACCATTGATGAAACGCGCGTTCGGCGTGGCGTCGCTCGAGGAGTCGGAGACGCGACTGAGGCAGCTCGTCGACGACGCCTCGAGCGAGCTGGTCTTCCTCGCTCACAACGGTCCGACGGGGCTGGGCGACACCCGGGATGCGATCTGGGGGTGTGACTTTCGTCGAACCGCAGGGGATTTCGGAGACCCCGATCTGCGTGGGGCGCTGGTCCACGCCGAACGTCTTGGCAAGCGCGTGCGCGCAGTCCTCGCGGGCCACATGCACCACGCCCTCAAGGGCGGTGGTGAGCGCAGGTGGATCGAACGCGAGGCGGAAACCTACTACGTCAACGCTGCACGGGTCCCTCGCGTTTTCCGCATGGCCATTTCTACGACTGACGACGCGCCTCCCCCCCAACCCCTTCACGGAACGAAGCAGGGCACGAGACCAGCGGACCCGGGTCTGAGGGAGGCAGCAGAGTGGGCAGTGAGAAGAGTCGCGCGGCGGCGGCGCTTCAGGCACCACGTGCGGGTGGAGATCGACGGAGACCAGACGCGTATCCAGGCCCAGCTCTGCCCGGCTTAGGGTCCGCGATCGGGGAATTCAGTCGCCCTCGCGGCCAGTCTTCTTGCTGCGGCGCCAGCGCCCGACGGAGCCTTCGGGCGCTACATCCACTCTTCCCACGGCTTGCCGTCTTTGCCCTTGGGCTGCTTGCTGGCTGGTGGCCTCGAGGTGGCCGGCGGAGCCGCGGTTGGCGGCTTCGCGACCGGCGCTGACGGCGTGGGCGCGGTGTG
>JAGQIY010000264.1 GCA_020430865.1 Myxococcales bacterium | reverse complement strand
GTGTTCACGGGCGCGTCGGTGATGCGCGCCACCTCCTGCAAGCTGTAGCCGAGCAGCGTGCGCAGCGCGAGTGTATCCGCGAGGTAATCCGGCAGCTCATCGAGCAACGCCCGCAGCACCTCCCGGCGCCGCGCAGCGGCCGAGAGCTCGCTCGGGCTCGGGCTCAGCGCGGGCGTCTCGCCCTCTGCAAGCTTCTGCCCCTGCTTGAGCTCGCGCATCGACCGGCGCCGACTCGCCAGCGCGATACGCAACGCGATGCGTGACGCATAGCCCGCGGGATGACACTCGCCGCGAAAGCGAGGAAGCGCGCCAACGAACGCGATCAGCGCTTGTTGGGTGGCGTCTTCGGCGTCGGCGTGGTGTCGCCCCAGCACCATCATGGCGGTGCGCCGCACGGCTGGTCGGACGACCTCGAGCAGCTCGCCCAGCGCGCCTGGCTCACCGGATCGTGCGGCGGCGACCAGTCGCAACCACTCGGCCTGCTCGGGGCGGTGGACGGGATCGGAGTCCAATTCGGGCTGGAGGGGAGAGTGAGACACGCTGGCAGGCGGGCGCAGCGACGGGCCGCGCCTAGCCCGTATGTGCTCTCCCCCCCGATCGAGCGATCAAAACGCGAGCACCCGAGCCCAAGAAACCCAGCCAAATCGCGAGAAAACGCCACAGGTGCACCAGAGTCCGGGATCCAGCTAACCCACTCGCGGTGAATCGCCGTAGGTTGATCGACAGCGATGGTGCCCTTGGCCTTCACAGCACCGTTGGTGCTTGCCTGCGCGCTCCTTCTGACCACGGCGCTCTTGACCCTGGTGCGGCGGAAGCTCTGGGCGGATCTCGGAGTGCCGGGTCCAGTGCTCACTGCCCTGCTGCTGATCGCGGGCGCGATCTGGAGCGGCGCCTACCTCGTGGAGCTCGAGGCCACCACCCTCGCCACGAAGCTGCTGGCCAAGCACGTGCGCTACGTGGGCCTGCTCGCGTTCCCCGGACTCTGGTTCGCGTTGACGCTGTACCGGGTGGGCCCCGAGCGCTGGCTCCGCAGCCGGGGGCTGATCTACTCGCTGCTGCCGACACTCCTGTTCGAGGTCCTCGTTTGGACGCGACCCGACCTGTTCTGGACCAACTTGAGGTTGGTGTCCGGCGGACCCTTCGAGCACGTCGTCCACGATCGCGGGCCCGCGTTGATCGGCTTCATCGTGTACTGCTACGCGCTGTCGGCGCTGAACCTCTCCCTCTTTCTACGCTCGAACGCCGCGCAGGCACCCGGCGTCGGGGCGCTCACCACGGCGGGGCTGGCGCCGCTGATCGCCAACATCCTGGAGGGCCTCGGACTCTCACCGATCGCGAATCTGAACCTCGAGCCCTACGGCCTGCTGATCACCGCACTGGTTGCCGCTCGCAGCAACGGGTTCTTGCAGTTCGAACAGCTACGAGACATCGCTCGTGGCCTCGCCTTGCAGCACATGCAGGACGCCGTGATCCTGATCAGCGGCCCCGGGAGGGTCGTGGACGCCAACCATGCGGCACGCCAGCTGTTTGGGCCGAGCGCGCTTCAGAGCATTCAAGCCCTGCGCGCGGTCGCACCGGATCTCGTGGCTGCGCTGGACAGCGAGGCCCAGGACTTCGAGCTGCGCATGAATGACAGCGCGTTCGAGGTCCGCGTCCAGCGACTCGACAGCAGCGCCGGCATGGCCGGCGCACGCCTGATCGTGCTACGCGACGTGACCAGTCGACGCAAGCTCGACCAGCAGCTGGCTGACGCCGAGCGTCTCGCTTCCGTAGGGATACTTACGGCAGGCGTTGCGCACGAGATCAACAACCCCTTGACCTACGTCTATGCGAACCTGGCAAGCCTGAAGGATCAGGGCGCCGACGGCGAGAGCGCGGCCCAGCTGATCGAGGAGGCGCTGGACGGCGCGGAGCGCATTCGGCGCATCGTGCGCGACCTGCGGGCGTTCTCTGCGCAGGAAGAGGAGAAGGTCGAAGCCATCGAGGTGGTGCCCGCGCTGGAGGCGGCGCTGAAGCTCTCGTGGCACGAGATCCGACACCGCGCGCGGCTCGAGCGTGACTTCGCGGATGTTCCGGCGGTGCGGGGCAACGCGCGCCGCCTGACGCAGGTCTTCGTGAACCTCTTGATCAACGCCGCACAGGCGATCGAGGAGGGACACGCCTCATCGAACGAGATCCGTGTACGTGTCAGGCGTGACGGGCGCGCG
>JAGQIY010000263.1 GCA_020430865.1 Myxococcales bacterium | reverse complement strand
CGCCAGCTGGGAGTGCGGGCGAAGCTCGACAACGTCTCGATCAGCAGCATCGGCGTAGACGTCGACTACGACGAGCGCGTGCTGTCGGAGCTGGCAGCGGCCTCTGATGGGCGTCACCACTTCGTACGTGACGCGACCGAGCTGCCCTCCGTGTTCCAGAAGGAGTTTGCGGAGCTGGTGACGGCCCGCGCCGTGGAGAGCGAACTGGTGGTGAAGCTGCCGGACGGTGTGAAGGTGACGCAGGTTTACGACCGGGCCGTGCAGCAGCAGGGGCAGACGCTGAGGGTGCCCCTGGGCACGTTCACGGCTGGCGACCGCAAGACCTTGCTGCTGGAATTGGCGTTGGACGGTTCCGAGAGCGGACAAATGAGCCAGATTGGTATCGATCTGAGCGCAAAAATTCCTCAGGGAAAAACGAGAGTGCCGCTGAATTCGCACCTGGACGTGGGCGTGAAGTTCACCGATCAGGAGGCCCAGCTGTCCAAGATGGATCCGCTCGTGAACGAGCGCCTGCAGCGAAGCCACACGCTGGGCGCGCTGCGTGGTGCGGGTGAAGCCTACAAGGACGGCAACCTCGGAGAAGCGGAGAAGCAGCTCGACTCCGCACTGGCTGCAGTGGCGTCCGCAGCCGCAGCGCCCGACGCCGACCCCGAGGCGAGGAATCGCCTGGAGAAGCAGGCCAAGGACCTGAAGAAGACGAAGACCGGACTGAGAAGCGCTCGCGCGCAGTCCTGCGGCTGCTCTCCGTCGGACTTGATGTGTGCGATGCGTTGCACTTCGAAGCCGAAGCCCGCCGAGAAGGCAGCTGCGAAGCGCATGGAGGAAGTGGCCAATCCATACAGCCGCTGAGATCGACGCCACATCGCGCGAGCTCGACGCTGCATCACGCGAGACTCAGCGCTGCATCACGCGGGCCAGAGCCAGGGCCTGGCCGACGGCTTGGCGGCTCAACCCGCTGTGCTCGGCGATACGCTGGACGTTGGGGTTCGCCACGCCGTCTGCCTTCAACGCGCGGGCAGCGACCAGTACAGCGCGCAGGTGAATGACCGCGCTCCCGGTCTCTCGCGTGTCGACTCTGCGCCCGGCGCTCTCCAGCGCGTCGATCAAATCTTCGATCTCCGTATGAGTGATGCTCATCGCGCCCACGGCCTCGCCGATCGTATCCAGCGCGACGAAGCCCTCGCTGTTGCTGTTGGCGAGCAGCTTGTCGAGGACGGCTTGGAGCTCGGAGCGCATCCCCCAAGGCTAGCCAGGAACTCGCCTTGGACCATGCCGCTTCCAACCGTTCGAACTATTCGCATGATGCGTTCCGATCATTCAGATGGTCGTCAGCTCGCGATTGATGAAAGGTGGGACCATCGGAGGGCTCATGGCGAACTCGAAGCGGGATCTGGAGTTGGGTGAGTGGGCGTTTGCGCGCAGCGGGCGGCTGCAGGGACGGTGCCTGGCTGCGCTGGTCGCAGCTGGCCTGGTGGGCTGCGGCGGCGAGGCGATGGGCGATCTGGGCGCGGGAGGCACCGCAGCTAGCGGCGGCACCGCGGGCGGTGCCGGAACGGCGTCCGTTGGAGGTGCGAGCTCTCAGGGAGGCAGTTCTCAGGGAGGCACGGCGCAAGGTGGCCAGGGAGGCAGCTCTCAGGGAGGCATGGCGCAAGGTGGCCAGGGAGGCAGCTCTCAGGGAGGCATGGCGCAAGGTGGCCAGGGCGGGAGTGCCGGGGTCGGTGGGGTCGCAGGGACGGGCGGTGTGCCCGCTTTCAGTGTGGAGGGTGAAGTGGTCT
>JAGQIY010000262.1 GCA_020430865.1 Myxococcales bacterium | reverse complement strand
TCCCTTGAAGGCGCGGCGCGCGCTGGCGCGGCTGGTTACCAGGCCCAGCACTTGCTCTTCGTCACCGAAGCGCGCAAGCGCCTTGGTGGAGCGGATGCCGCCGTAGATCAACAGCGCCGCCACCAGCAACGCGGAGATCGCGCCCCACAGCCACTCGGAGTTGGCGAACCTCATCGCGGCCTCCGGGTCACGGAAACCTCCGCAGCACGAGGGCGTGCAGGAGCGCTTCCAGCGCGACCAGCAGCACGGCGGGCAGCAAGAAGAATCGATACAGCTCCTCGAAGCTCGCGATGCTGGCCTCGAAGCGCGTCTTCTCCAGCTCGTCGAGCACCTTGTGGAAGCTCGCCTGGAGCGCGCTGGCGTCGGTGGCCACGAACATCTGGCCTCCGGTCTCCTTGGCGATCTGCTTGAGGAGCTCGGGGTTCGTGGGGTAGTGGACCTTGACGTAGTGGGGCTGTCCGAACAGGTTGAAG
Source organism: Myxococcales bacterium (assembly GCA_020430865.1). The sequence goes on along the minus strand of JAGQIY010000262.1, from coordinate 11,325 downwards.
CGGTCCTGGACCTCCGCCATCTCGCCGTCGCCGATCTGGATCGTGTACACCTTGGCGCCGACGACGGTGGCCAGGTGTGCGGCGTACTCCGGTGAGATCTTGCCCGCGTTGTTGTCGCCGTCGGTGAGCAGGATGATGGCCTTGCTCTTGGCGTTGCTGCGTCGGAGCCGGGCAACCGCGACGCCGGTGGCGTCTCCAATCGCCGTGGCGGCGTTGTCGATCAGCTCCAGGTTCATCTTGGACACCAGCGTGTCCAGCAGGTGGTAGTCCAGGGTTGGGGGGGAGAGCACATACGCCTCACGCCCAAAGACCACGACCCCGATGCGGTCAGTTTTCCTTCGGGAAATGAAGTCCCGGATCACAGCCTTCGCGGCGTCCAGGCGCGTCGGTCTCACACCCGGGGCCCGCTCAGGAACATACTTCATCAGCTCCGGCGGCAGCTCGTCCATGGCCGCCCGCATCGAACCGGAGAGATCCAGAACGACCACCAGGTCGATGCCCTGTTCGTCGTTGCTCTGGGGCTTGATGGTCGCGATGGGCCGCGCCAGCGCGAACACGAAGAGCATCAGCGCGACGCCGCGCAGCGCGCCGGGCAGATCCCGGAGCCACACCCGGAGCCCTCGTGGGCCAGTGGTCAGGGGCTGGACCGTCCCCAGCTGAATGCGGGGCACGCGCCGGTCCTCGCCGTAGGTCGCTCGCCAGATGACCACTGGCACGAAGACCAGCAGAGGTAGCGCCCACCACCATTGCCAGTTGGCTGCGAGCAGCGAGTTGCCACGTGCGAGCACGGGATAGGCGAAGCCGGCGAGCAGCGCGACGAGCAGCCACAGCGGCAGGAGCAACGCCCGCCAGACCTTGCGCGTCCCAGGAGTGGGGTCCTTGCGTGGGCCCGGCCCGGGCTTGCTGCGTTGCTTGGCCGACGGAGCGCCCGCCGGAGGAAGGCGTTCGTTCTGCGCTTCGCGCTTCTTCGACCCGGGCGCGCTCATAATTTCCTCCCGGAATCTGGAGGCTCATCCACGGGTTCGTCCTGCGGCTCTCCCGCCGCGGCTGGCGCGCGCTCCCGATCGTCGGAAGTGCCAGTCTTCTCTGTGTCGCTCGACTCCCCGTCGAGCTTGGCGGTGGCGCTCTCGGTGAGCGGTGCGTCGCCCGGGGGCGGCGCGAGCAGCGCCGGATCCTGGATCGGCGCGTCGACTCCGAAGGAGCGCGCGGAGGGCGGCGGCGCCTGGCCGGCGGCGGGGCGTCCGGGTACCGTACGAATCACGATCTGCTCCACCGCCGAGAGCGCCGCCTCGCACTGCTCCGGATCGGGCGTGGCTCTCGCGAACTTCACGAGGTCTGCTTCCCGAAGGAAATGTTCCACGTCGCGCATGACGGGGATTGGCGGGACGATGCGGCGCAGGACTCTCAGGATCTCTTCGGTGGTGCTCTCGAGCGCGCCCGCGTCTCCCAGCTGCTCGCCGATGCCATAGCGATTGCCGAGGTAGCGTCGCAAGATCAGGCAGACGTCGTCGTAGTGCTCGTCGAAGCGCTCCTGTGCGATCAGCTGGCGCTGCCGCAGGTCGTGTAGCTCCTCCATCGCGACCTCCCATGGGGGGCGCGGTGGCGGCGGGGGAGGCGCGGGCTTCGGGCGACGCTTGAGCCAGATCAGCAGGCTCGCGACGATCGCGCCGACGACCAGCGCGAGCAGCGCGACCCCCGTCGCGAGCTTCGCAGCTTCCCAGACTTCGCGCTGGGGTCGCGGTGGGGGATTGGGGTGCGGCTTGGGGGACGGCGTGTTCGCGGTCGGAGGATCGACGGTCACCTCCGCCGGCTGTGTGCAGAGCGTGACGAGCTCTCCGTTGGCGCGTGCCAGGGTGATCGGCACCGCGGGGAGCCACAGCTGCTGACGTCCGCCCTTCTTGGGCAGCGCGACGAAGTGAAGCTTCACCGTGCTCTTGACCACGTCGCCGCTCGGCTTGCTGTCGATCTCGGGGCCGGCGCCTCCGTCTGGGTCCGGGAAGGCGAAGCCGCTCTTGGCGAACGCGGCTGCCTCCTCGCTGGTGCGGTTCAGCCTGAATCCGCTCGGAAATAGCTTCTCGCCCTTGCCGTGCTCGACCTCGACCTCCAGCGTGACCGCGTAGCCCGAGAGCCCTCGGGGAGCGATGCGCTGGGTCATGTTGGGGCGCGTCTTCCCTTCGGGCACGTGCTCGGAGCAGGTGCCGCCGGGGATCTCCGCGACCTTCTTGGCGATGTCCTGGAGTTGCTGAGGGGTCGCCGGGCTCCCGTTGACGCTCCCAGCTTGTGCGCCCCGCAAGCCGTTGTCCGCGTCGCCAGCGCCCGTATCGTTTGCACCTGCATCAGTCGGCACGCCCGCATCCGTGCTGGGTGGAGCGCTTGACCCATGGGCTGCGGAAGCGCTCGCCGGAGGAGCCGGCGCACGCGGCTGGAACGACGGGACCTGGAGGTCACTGGGCGCCGGCTGGGCGACGGCGACTGCTGCCAAGCCCAGCGTGAGAGCGGCGACCGTGAGCGAGAACCAACGCCGCCTCACCCCCGAAAGAACCCGAGCCGCGCTCATCGGTGCACCCGTTTGGCGCGGCGCGCGAAGAGGTCGCGCAGTGGCTTGACGTAAGGACGATCCGTGTGGACGACACAGTGGTCCAGGCCGAGCTTTCGGAAGACGGCCACGTGCCTGGCGCGCTCCTTCTTGGCCAGGTGGGCGTAGTGAGCACGCACGAGCGGGCTCGAGGTGTCGACCAGCACCTCCTCGCCAGACTCCAGGTCTTCGAAGGACGCGAGGCCGACGTCGGGTAGCTCGCCGTCCCGGGGGTCGGTGAGCATCACCGGGATGACATCGTGCCTCGCGGAAGCGAGGCTGAGGCTGCGCTCGTAGTCGTCGGCGTAGAAGTCGCTGATCAGGAACGCCACCGATCGCCGTCGCGCTACCAGGTAGAGCATCTCGAGCGCCGCGGAGAGATCGGTCCCCGACCGTCGGGGCTCGGTGTTCAGGATCTCCCGCACCACACGCATCACGTGCTTGCGCCCCTTCTTCGGCGGGATGACCTTCTCCACCTCGTCCGTGGCCAGGATCAGACCCACGCGGTCGTTGTGCTGGTTCGCGCTGAACGCACACAGCGCGGCCACCTCCGCCGCCAGGCGCCCCTTGTTCAGGCGCGCGGTGCCGAAGCGTCCGCTCTTCGAGATATCGACGACGAGCATCACCGTCATCTCACGCTCTTCGACGAACACCTTGACGTAGGGCTCGTCCATGCGCGCGCTGACGTTCCAGTCGATCGTGCGAACGTCGTCTCCCGGCTGATACTGTCTTACCTCGCGGAAAGACAGGCCCTGGCCCTTGATCACCGAGCGGTAGTCGCCAGACAGCTGCTCCGTAGCCAGCCGATTGGTACGGATCTCGATGGTGCGCAGGGTCTTCTCCTGGGCACTCTGCTGTTCCTTGGGACTCACGGCTTCTCCAGCTCAGATCGGCGCTCGGTCAAGCGAGGCGCGGCTCAGGGGACCTCCACGACCTCGAACACGCGCCGCACGACGTCCTCCGCCGTGATGTCCTCCGCCTCCGCCTCGTAGCTCAGCACCATGCGGTGGCGCAGCACGTCGGCACCAATGGCCTTCACGTCCTCGGGCGTCACGTAGCCGCGGTGACGCAGGAAGGCGTGGGCACGCGCGGCGAGGTTCAGGGCGATGCTGGCGCGGGGGCTGGCGCCGTACTCGATCAGCGATGCCAGCTCCTTCAATCCACGCTCGCTGGGTTCGCGAGTCGCGAACACGACGTCTACGATGTAGTCCTTCACTCGTTCGTCCACGTAGACGTCCCGCACGACCTTTCGTGCTTGAAGCAGTTGCTCCGGAGTCGTTCTGGGGTGCGCCGAAGCCTGGGTGCTCTGGGTCATGCGATCCATGACCTGGCGCTCCTCGTCCCGTGACGGATAGCCGACCTTCACCATCAGCATGAAGCGATCGAGCTGCGCCTCTGGCAGCGGGTAGGTGCCCTCCTGTTCGATCGGGTTCTGCGTGGCGAGGACGACGAAGGGGTCCGGCAACTTGTAGGTGGTGTCGCCGATCGTGACCTGGCGCTCCTGCATCGCCTCGAGCAAGGCGCTCTGCACCTTGGCGGGAGCTCGGTTCACCTCGTCGGCGAGCACCAGGTTCGCGAACACCGGGCCGAGCTTGCTCGTGAACTCTCCGGTCTTGCTGTTGTAGATCACGGTGCCGATCACGTCGGCGGGGAGCAGATCCGGGGTGAACTGGATGCGTGAGAAGTTCGCCTGGATGCTGTCGCAGACGGTCTTCACGGTGAGCGTCTTGGCCAGACCAGGCACACCCTCCAGGAGCACGTGACCTCCCGCGAGCAACCCGATCAGGATGCGATCGACCATGTAGGCCTGGCCCACGATCACCTTGCCGATTTCTGCGGTCACGTCGTCGATGAAGGCGCTCTCCTTGGCGACGACTTCGTTCAGCGCTCTGACGTCCATCTCGAACTGTTCTCCCTGCCTGCGGGCGCGGCGATCTCCATGGAAGATCGCGACGTTGTCGCATTGCGAATACGTGGAGCCGCTATAGCGCGACCGCGTGGCGGGAGACAATCCGCGCGCTGGGTCTATTCCAGCCGGGACGGATGATGGGCTTGGCTGAACTCGCCTCGAGCCCCCGGAGGGGCGTTACTTGGCGACGCGGCCCCGGGGGATCTTGACCTTGCGGACGACCTGCGAGGCGTCCAGGCGGCACTCGTCGTTCTTCGCCACGCAGCCACCGGTCGTGGTGCTCAGCTTGATGGTGAAGGGTTGGTCGTCAGCGACGCGGAACCGCTCGTGCTTTTTGCGTGCCGCCCACTCGAGCTCCCAGACGCCCGCAGCGAGATCCACCTCACGGCGCGCTTCGTCCCCGTCGGGCGCCAGGCTGAGGCTGACCTCGCGCCGCTGGTCCTCGCCGGTGATGTCCGGAGTTCGGACGGGGGTGAGGCGGACCGAGGTCGTGGGGTCGGCTTCGTCCTTGAGAGCCCTGCACACGAGCTTGGGCTTCTTCCTGGCCTCGCAGGACAGGACGCGCTCGTGCCGATGCGTGAACGTGATGTGTGAGCGAGGCCCGTTCGGATCGAGGGAATCAGGGGGCTTGGGGCCAGCGCTTGGCGCCAGAGCCAACGCGGGGCCGCCGATGAGAAAGCCGGCTACGATGACGCGAATCATGGGGCCTCCCTGGGGTGGAAGCAGAGGTTCCTTCAACATCGCTGAAGGAATCGGGTTCAGGGTCGGGTTGCCTGGCGAGCGCTGTCTCGGTGGACGCACACTCGAGCCGGGAGCGCGGCGCGGTGGACCGCGACGCCGGAGCGCTGAAGCTGAAGCCAGCGCGTCCGTCGCTTGGACGAGACATGTATCCGATCTCTTCAGTCCTCGCGTAACAAAAACCACTCCGGACACCTTCACGCCACGCGTGCTCAGGGGAAGACCGCGAAAAGCCTGCGCATGGTCCTTTCGGAGCGGCGCACCTGGCTGCGCCGCTCGAGCCGCCTCAGCCAGGCGTGCTCTCGAGCCAGGCGTCGATGCGCCCCGCGCGCGACAGCGCGGAGGCCATGCCCAGCAACGCGCGTAGCTCCTGGCGTAGCTCGCCGAGGCCCGGCCTTTCCGCGTTCGTATGCGCAAAGAGCCCGGTGAGGAAGAGCCGCGTCGTGACCCGTCGCGCGAGTGCCTGCTGCAGCTTCAAGGCTTCTCCCCACGGAATTACGTCGTCCTGGCGTCCGTGGAGCACCACGCACGGACGCTGGGCGCGCTCTAGCGCGGCCCCGGGTCGAGCGAAGTCCAGCTCCGCGCGACCCCGCTCGAGTCCGTGGTCGAGCCAGGCGCGGGCGCTCAGGCCGTCCAGCGCGCCACGCAATCCCGTCGCGAGCCGAAACAGCTCTCGCTGGCCCTTCGGGACGCGCTCGGAGAGATCGTAGAGCAGCTGTGCCCGAGCGTGGAGGGCCTTGAGCTCTGGTCGCCCCCAGGTGCGGTAGGCGGCCTCGCGTAGCGCGCGCTCGAGCCCGCGAGTGTCGCCCTCGAGCTCCAGGAAGGGCAACAGGTTCAGAAACAGCACCGGCGCGTTCAGCGGATCCCGGCTGAGCTCCATGGACTCGCCCTGGTGCTCCATCCGGCCGTCCAGGCAGAACCTGAGCGCTGCGTCGAGATCCGCATAGCCGCCGAACGTGACGACGGCGTCGATCGATTCGGGCAAGCGCGCCGCCACCTCGAGCGCCGGGGCGGAGCCGAAGGAGATGCTGAACAGGCTCGGCTTGATACCGCGTGGCAATGAATCGCAGACGAAGCGGGTGGTGAGCTCCAGATCATCGCTGACCGTCGGGCTGAGCAGCAGGTCGAGGTAGCTCGGGAGCATTGGCGCGTGAACCATCAAGCCAGCGCCAGCGAGCACACGACAGAAGCGATCGAGGCGCGGGTCGTCGGGGCCCTGGTAGTGCAGCCCTTGCACCACTATGAAGTGCCCGACTGGTGATTCCTTGGGGTAATACCGAACCAGCTCCAGCTGAGTCTCGGGCTGTGGCCCGCGCCAGGCGGCGGGGCGCGCAAGCTCTCCCGCCCGAAATCCGCGTATTCCTGGCATGCGCCCTTGGCGTAGGATCTCGCGCTCGGCGCGGATTCCGGATGGAGACTCGTGATCGGCGGTCCACGGTCCGAGCCAGCGTAGGAGCCGCAGCAACGCCTGGTTGGAGCCCGTCATCGCACGGCAGCATAGACGTTCGTTGCTGGGAGTGCCTAGCGTCCGTGCTGCAGTCGCTCGGGCAGCTGCGCTTCGAGGACTGGACGGCGGATGCGAGGTCTGGGTCGAGGTGGCTGCCGAGCACCTGGGCGACCCGACCTACGGGCGCCTGGTGAGCCGGGCGTTGATGAGCGGCCGCTTGGAGTCCACCGACTTCGTGATCCATCGCTCCCAGGGGTTACGCGCGGTCGTGGACTTGCCGAGCCAGCGTCTCCGAGGGATCGACCGCAGCAAGCTGGAGTTCGCCGTCCTGCTCGTGATGAGCGCGAGCCTGGGCTGCGGCCTCACTGGATGCACAACTCCGGCCAGCTCGCGCCGATAAGCGCCACGCCACCCGCTGAACGGGTGGATGGTGCGAGATGAAGAAGAGCAAGTACGTCGGCGTGAGCTACGATCCCGAGCTGGGGCTCTGGCGTGCGTCGATTCGATATCAGGGGCGCTGCCAGGAGCTAGGCGCCTTCGAGCGCGCTCGTGACGCCGCGCGTCGCCACGACCGCGTCGCGCGTTTTCTGGGATACGCCGAGCACGAGCTGAACTTCCCTGCGGAGCACCGCGAACCGCTGGACCCGCGCAGGGTGCGCGAGGAGCTACGGCTCCAGCTCGCGGTTCAGGCGACCAGCCCCTACGATGGTGTGTACCGTGCGGTAATGACCGAGGGCTGGCATGCCGAGCTGTTCCTGAGTCGCAGCGTGCGCTGGCTGGGCTTATGGCCCAGCGAAGAACAGGCTGCCAGGGCGGTCGACCGCGCACGGCTCCACTACGAGGGACCCCGGGCTCCGCTCAATCTCCGGTATCCGGGCGCGACGCCGGACCCTGCGAGCGCCGAGGTGTTGCAGGCCGAGGCGCGCAAGACCCGCGGCTAGCGCTGCCACGCGCGGTTCCTGCCGGCGTCATGCTGGACGCTATGCCAGCCGCGCAAACGCGCGAGACACCGAGGTGACGCTGGATCGCTGGTCGCCTGAGGGCGCAGCGTCGCTCGAGTGAACCGGGAAGGTGCCGCTGTCGTGCTCCGGAGCCCACTCCGCGAGGAGATGCTCCGCCACCCGCTCCAGGCGGTCACGGAGCACCGAGCGAGGCGCTCGGTGCAGCACCAGCTCGTCGAGCTGCAGGTCTCTGCCCCGCAGCGCGGCGAGAGACAGCTCGATCTCGGAGTCTTCCAGACGGTCCCATACCTGGAGGAGCGCTCGCACGCGCTCCGCGTCGTGCTGAATCAGCTCAGGGCGCTTGTTCACCTCGCCAGTCATCTCGACGAAGTTGAAGTAGTCGCCGAGCAGGCGCTTGCCCTCGAGCAGATGGCTGCTCGAGACCTTTCCAGTGACGCGCTCGGTGCGTCGCTGGCGCAGCCAGACCTGCATACGTTCGCGCAGATCCGCCACCAGCACCCGATCGTAGACCCTGAGCCAGCGCCCACGGCACGTCAGCTTCGCCAGCGACATCGCGGCGGCGCGCATGGCCGAGGCCGTGCTCCTCCCGCGTACCAGGTTAGAATCCTCACGGAATTGGTTGAAGCTTCGGCGGGCCTCGAGCGCTTGCTCGACCTCGGCCTCGTGGTAGCCGGCCTCGGCTTCGACCCCGAGCGCGTTGCAGAGCTCGCTGTCCAGGCTGTGGAGCGCGCGCAGGAGGTTTCGGCGCACTCGGCTCGCGGCGCGCACGATCTGCCAGTGATCGCTGGAAGACCGTGCGCGCTCCAGGTCAGTGCGGAGTTGACCGACGGACAGCCGCGCCACGAACGCGGCGTCCGGGAGGTGGCACAGCAGCGGAGGCAAGTCGTCCGTCTCCATTTCGTCGATCACACCGCTCAAGGCGCGCCGAGTGAGCGAGATGGCAGCGTCTGCGCTGACGAGCAGGGCGTTCGTGTCGCCTTCCGCCCCGTCGTGCGCCGGGTGTATGGCGAGCGTGCCGGTGATGGCCTCGTCGATATGAGACTTGGCTCGCTGGCCAATGCGCCGAAATCGTTGGGACAGGGGATTCGAGTTGGACAACCTCACGAGTGGCGACGCTTCAAGTCCCGTGCCGAGTGGCTGGATCAGTCCGACAGCGCCGTCGGGCTCTCCAGGTGTTTGCGGATCTCTCGCAGCTGGTTCGAGGCGGATTCGCACAGGCTGAGCAAGTCGACCACGGGAGCGCCGACGTACTGCGGATCACTCGCGGCGTGCTGGATGTGGTCTCGGTACTTCTCGTTGATCAGATCACGCAGCTCGCGTTGGTTCTGTTTCAGCTCTTCGATGCTGTCCGGGGTCACCTGGGGGAAGTCTCGCTCGAGGATCTCGAAGCTGTGGTCGAGCCGCGCGCCGAGCTCGGCGAGGTCCGCTCGCAGCTCCATCGGGAGGCTCTCCTCCCCCAGGTTGTCGGAGGCGCGCTGGATTGCGCTGGTGGTGTCGCCGAGCTGCTCGAGCTGGTTCGAGGTGCGAATCAGCAGCATCATGCGCTCGTTCGCGCTGGCGTCGAGGTCTCGCTTCGAGAGCGTGAGCAAGGCCTGTTCGATCTGCTGATCCAAGAAGTCGTTGAGCGACTCCAGCTTGTCCACGGTGCGCGTGGCGGCGGCCGTGGGCGTGGCTATCAGCTCAAAAGCCGTGCGGAAAAGTCTTCGGGTGACCTGAAGCAGGTGAGCGAGCTCCGCCTCGACCTGCAGGAACGCCTCCTCGCTGGATTCCGGGAGTCTGGGGGTGAGGTGCTCCGTCACGAACAGGATCTCCTCTTCATGGCCGCGTACCAGCCGCTCCACCAGGCGCCCGAAGGGTCTGACGAGCACCAGGAAGATCAGCGCCGTGACGCAGTTGAAGGCTAGATGGGCGTTCGCAACTTGCCTCGCGGCGTCGCCTCCCCAGCCACGCACCAGCGAGGCGAAGGGAGTCACGAAGGGGAGGAAGAGCACCACGCCGCCCACGTTGAACAGCAGATGGGCGATGGCCGCCCTGCGCGCGTGCAGGCTCATCTGCGACGCCGCGAGGATCGACGTGCTGGTCGTGCCCAGGTTGGCGCCGAGGAGCAGCGGGATCGCCTGATCCAGCTCGATGATTCCGCTGCCAGCCAGGAGCACGACCACACCCGTGGTCACGGACGACGACTGCACGATGACCGTGAACAGGAAGCCCGCCAGGAGCGCGATCCAGAGGTTCCCGTAGCGCGCCAGCAGCTCCGGCACCCGGGGATCCTTGGCGATGGGCGCGATGGCGTCGGAGACCAGTGAGAGCGCGAGAAACACCAGCCCGAAGTAGAAGATCGGGCGCCCCAGGAAGCGGTACCGCCGCCCGACCAGGGAGATGGCGAAGCCGAGGACGATGAAGAACGGGGCGAACGACGTGAGCTTCAACGCGACCAGCTGCGCGGTGAAGGTCGAGCCCACGTTGGCACCGATGATGATGCCGAGGCTACCGCTGAAGGAGATGGCCCCCGCGTTCACCAACCCCACGGCGATGATCGTGGTCGCCGAGCTGGACTGGACCACGGTCGTGAGTACGCCGCCGAGCAGGGCGCCGCGGATCGGGTTCTTCGTGAAGCGCCCGAGCCAGCTCCTCATGCGCTCGCCGGCGACGCTCTGGATCTCCTTCGAGAAGTGCTCGATGCCGTAGAGAAACAGCACCAGGCCAGAGACCACGCCGAAGACCACGCCCCACATCAGACTGCCAAAGCTAGCTCACTTGCCAAACCGGCTACAACGACTCGTCGGAAGCGAAAAAACTGCGTGAGTGCTGCGCGAGACCTGGAGTCGGCTTCGTCGGTTCGTGTTAGGGTTCGGCCCAGAGCGGCTGCTCAGCGACGGCGGAGGCGGAATAGAGCATGGCGGGTAAGGTCATCGTCCTGGGAGGAGGTGTCGCTGGGCTGAGCGCAGCGCACGAGCTAGTGGAGCGCGGGTTCACCGTGGAGGTCTTCGATCGCGGTACGATTCCCGGCGGCAAGGCGCGGAGCGTGCCCGTGCCGGGCACTGGGACCGGTGGTCGTCCGGACTTGCCGGGCGAACACGGCTTCCGCTTCTTCCCGGGCTTCTATCGCCACTTGCCGGACACGATGAAGCGCATCCCGTACGGGGGGAACGACGATGGCGTCTACGGCAACCTGAGGCAGGCCACGCAGTTCATGCTCGCACGCCAGGGCGAGAGCGATCCGATCTTCGTGGCGCGCTTCCCGACGAGCCTCGGCGAGTGGTATCGCGCCCTGAAGGCGATCTTCACCTCCGACCTGGGGATCCCTGCGAACGAGGCGGTGTTCTTCCTGGACCGTCTGATGGCGCTGCTGACTTCGTGTCACGCTCGACGCTTCGGGCAGTGGGAGCACGTCAACTGGTGGGAGTTCATCCGCGCCTCGCAGATGTCCCCCGAGTATCGCGCGTATCTGGCCAAGGGACTCACGCGGTCGCTGGTGGCGATGCGCGCGGAGGAGGGCAGCACCCGAACCGTGGGCTACATCCTGCTGCAGCTACTGTTCGATCTGATAACTCCAGGGGAGACGCTGGATCGTCTGCTGGATGGCCCGACCAACGAGGTCTGGATCGATCCCTGGGTGGCGTATCTGCAAGGGCGTGGCGCGACCTACCACCTGGAGCATGAGGTGAAGTCGCTACAAGTGGGACCAGGGGCC
>JAGQIY010000261.1 GCA_020430865.1 Myxococcales bacterium | reverse complement strand
TGAGCGACATCGTCCAGGGAGGCACGCGGCGCCGCCCACGACGGCTCGAGTGAGGACGATCGGCTACGAGCCCGAGTGGCTGGAGTGCCTACCCATTCCAGTCCGCGCAAACCACGCGGCCGCGTCGCTTGGCGACAGCTCCTCCACGACCTGCATGTCCGTCGGCGCAGCGCTGAGTCCCGGCCCGAAGAACCCGGCGTTCCAATACCGCCCACCCAGCACTGGCGGCCAAAGGCAGATCACGTAGACACCATCGAAGCGCGGCAGGGAATCCACGTGGCCCTCGCCCCACACCGAGTTGCCCAGGTGCGCCTCCGCGCCGCCGGTTTGGTAGTGCCACCACGCCTCGTCGCCCTCTGTCGAATGTCGAACGTGTCGCGCAGCGTCGTCGAGCAACGAGCTCGGCTCCTTACCCCCGGGCAAACCTGTGCCGATCGCACACTGCAACAACGTGAACAGATGGAAGCACTGCGCCACGTTGTGGAAACGAAGGCGCAGCGCCCGCCCACTCTCCGCGTGCAACACCATCAGCTCCCCGGAGCGACGCAGGAGCAGCGCGTGAATGAAGAGCGCCCCATCCGACGCTTGCGCGCAGCCGTCGAGCGCATCCATGAGCTCGCCGTCCATCGCCAGCTCGGCGCGGTACTCCCCTCGACGCGCCACGTGCGCCACCACCGCCGGCGCGAGCCAATTCATCGCGCCCGTCACCGCCTCGTCCTCATCCTGCAGCAGTGGGAGCCAACGCCGCAGGAGCGCGATCAAGTGCTCGGCAGCGACTGGCGGCACGCCGGCTTCCACCGCTGAGCCAAAGGTCACCGCGAGCCATCCCGCGCCGTAAACCGGTAGCTCGCCGAGAGCGCCGAGCGCCGCGTCGGGGATGGCCCCGCTCGCCACGACGTCCTTCAGAAAGAGCGAGGTGGCGTCTCGCAGCGCCGCAGAGGGCGCACCAGCGTGAGTAAGGCCGCGACACTCCAGGAGCAGCCGTTCCAAAACGTCCATGCCCTGGCGATATCACCGAGGGAACGAACGGAACAACGCGCGCGATGGACCGGAGCCGCGTTTGCCGTCGGACGAGAGCTCGACGATGAACCCCTCCTGCTGGCCATGGAGGCCGTCGGGCGGGTCGTCGCCGTCGAAGGTTGGCCGCTGGACAGATGGCGCCTCTCCGCTCAGACTCGACCCATGCGAAGCCTCTCCCTCGCCACCATCCTCACGCTCCTCGTCGCCGGCTCAGCTTGCTCGAGCGAAAAGGGCAAAGACCTCGAGCTCATCGACGGCGGGGCCACCATCCAAGTCGGATCGAGCTGGAAGGCCTGCGACGACGTCTCCGACTGCGCCGAGGTCGGCACGTCCTGCGACGACTGCTGCGCCATGGAAGCGATCTCCGCCACTCGGGTCGAGGAGTTCAGGACCGCCGCGGCCGATCTGTGCAGCGGCTACCAAGGTGGCGTTTGCGACTGTGCCCCCTTGGAGACGGACATGGTCTGCGAATCCGGCCTCTGCCAGCTCGTCCCCGTCGAGTGAGCCGTCGACCACCCCCGCCGACGCGGCTCACGACAGCCCAAGGACCAACATGGAAGACCCCATCCGTTTCGACTGCTGGGCTCGCCTCGCCGCCCGGCCTCCTGCCACCTCGACGTCGTGGCTGGCCGAGCGCTGCGGCCTGAGCATGCGTGACGCAAAAGTCGCCCTGACCCGCGCGCATGCCGACGCCAGCGAGCTCATGATCGCCTCGGGGCTGGGGTGGTCCGCCGCCTGCGCAGCTCGCGAATCCCCCCCGCCATGGATCCGCGACGTCGTTCTGTTCCAGGAAGGCTATACGCCCCTCCAACCCCCCCAGCACGTCTGCCGAAGCCATGACCTGCGCTATGGGGGAGTTCTCGGCTGCCCCGTCTGCTCACGTGCGTGCGAGCCCTGACACCGCCTGCGCGCCCCGTCTGCACCCCCGAAGATGGCACAACCCGCGACGTGGCCGTGCCCACCCCTCCGCTCGTGCCCCCCGCGTCCTCCTCGGGCACGCCTAGCCCGCATCAAATCCCAAACACCAAGTACAACCCCACGTTGGTCGCGAGCCCCACCGGCGTGAACAAGCTCCCGATCCGCACCAGCCGAAACCCCAGCCGCGCGAGCTTCGCCGCCCGAGCCGCCGTCATGATCGCCCGCCGCGCCGCCTGATCGTTGGTCTTCGGCGCCTTCTTCCACCCCCACTGGCGAATGCTCTTGGGGAGCTTGCCGCAGCGCCGGTTGTCCCACTCCTTGATGTCCTTCTGCAGGCCGTTCTTGTCGCCGCTCTGCTGCCCCTTGTACTGCTCGTCGTGCGTCTTGAAGGGCTCGGTGTTGTGGAACACCCGCTTCTGATCGCCCTTGTCGCCGATCAGCTTGCTGCCCATCTTCACGTCGCCCGGCCCGTACTTCCCCTTGCGCTGCTCGTCGTAGCGATGGGCGAGGCCGTGGGTGCCGCCCTTGCTCTTGCCGTTCGGGTCCTTGTTGCTGTCGTCGCGTTTGTTCCGCTGCGTCTTCTCCCGCATCTGCTTGAGGAGCTCCTCGCAGCGTTTCGGGTCGTGCGCATAGGCTTCGTTCGGGTCCTTACCGGCCATGGAGAGACTCCTCGTTGCGGATCCGCGGGATGAGGTAACGCTCGACGAAATCCAGTCGGTCCTTCGCCGAATGCGCCCCATTCGACAGCACC
>JAGQIY010000260.1 GCA_020430865.1 Myxococcales bacterium | reverse complement strand
GATGGCCACCGCGTGACCGACCAGCGTTTCTGCACCGAAACGCAAGGCGTGGGTATCGAGAAAGCTCGCCTGGGTGTCCCGCGTCTTCGGCGGCACGTCGCTCAGGTAGGCGCGGCCGCGGGGGGTGAGACGCACCGTGGTGCCGAGCTCGCCCTCCTGAGCTTCGTCCTCGACGTCCCCCAGGTCGACGACGCCGAGGTTGAACAGCGTCTCGAAGACGATGCGGCGCGCGACCTCGATCGGCGTCGGCGGCTCGATGCCGAGGCGCCCCGCCCCGCGCTCCAGCAGGCGCGCGACGCCCGGCGTACGCGCATCGGAGCGCACGAACGCAGCCAGCGCGCTCCAGGGCACCCAGCGGCCTTCGCCGAGCTCGCTCAGGGCTTCGAGCACCATCTCGCGGATCACGCCGACGCTGCTGGCTTCCCGCGACTCCCGCGGCGCACGCAGCACCTCGGCGTCGGGGCGCGCTTCGTCCCACGCGCCGCCGCGCTTCCAGGCCTCGAATAGCATGCCCCCGAGCTCCGCGAAGGGCAGCGAGCCGGGGGAGCAGCTGACGTTCACCACCGCGGGATCCCAGACGCCCGTGGCGCGGCTGAGCGCGGCGAGCAACGACACACACTCGAGATCACGACCAAAGCGCGTCGAGAAGCGGTTCAGGAGCGAGCGCGGCGTGCCCACGCCGGGCTTCACCTCCACCGACGGGTCGCGGACGCTGAGCGCCATCGCCATCGTCAGCGGCACCGGATCCTCGCTGAAACGCGCGCGGCGCGGGGCGTGATCTTCGCCGAGCACGAGCTCACGGATCTCACGACGCATGCGCTCGCGCTCCCGCTGCCGCTTCGCGCCGACCAGCACCGCTACTTCCGTAGGGATGACGTGGCGGTTCGGGTGCACCGGAATCAGGAAGCCGCGGCGCTCCAGCGCAAAGCCCACGCCGCGCCGAGACGGCGTCGCCCCGGTGGCTCCGCGCAGCCTGAGCGGCTCGCGCTCCAGCTCGAGCAGCTCTTCGGTGTCGACCTCACCCCCAACATGCTCGATGGATTGCAGGAGGTTGCGCTCCATGGGGGCCAAGGCGTCGACGCCTGCGGCGAGTTGATCGGCGTCGCTCAGGACTTCCCAGGCGTCTTCCAGGGCGATGGAGAACGGCGGAGTCGCCGGGCGGCCGAGGTAGTGCGTCGCCACGCTGGACTTCACGTCGGCGGACGCCTGGGCGAGCAGCGCGCGCAATCCGCGCGGATTCTCCCCTTCCCAGGTGGTCAGCTCGAGCAAGAAGGCGACGGGGAGGATGAGCTCCACGCCTTCGTTTCCACCGCGGGCGAAGACCAGACCGCGCGCCGCCAGGG
The DNA here is from genome assembly GCA_020430865.1 of Myxococcales bacterium. Next base: position 2,706 of record JAGQIY010000260.1, on the reverse strand, counting down.
GTTCGAGGGCGACGGGCAAGGCATCGACGCGAAACAGGCCGCCTTCCTCCGCGATGCGGTACAGCAGCTCACGCGTGGGGCCGGGCAAGAGGCCGGGATCCTTCAACTCCGGTAGGCCGACCAAGGCGCGCGCGACCTGCGACGGCACGTCGATGCGCTTGGCCTCATCGACGTTGATCCGCAGCCGCCGAACGAGGCTTTGCAGCTCCTTCTCCGGGATCGCCCGGAGGACGTCGATCAGTTTGAGTGGGCGGCCCCCCCGCTTCCGCCGACCTGGCTTGTTTTCCTGGCTCATGCGTGACGGTTCCGATTGAGCGAACAGCGGTGGCTCGGACTCACCATCCCAGCCATCTAACGTTGCGGTTTCCCATGCGCCAGCGCGGGATCCCGGAGCTTTCTTCTAAACCGCGAATTTTGCGCGACGTCCAGTAGATACCGCGCTGTACGTGAGGAATTTCGGCCGACTGGCCCGCGGGTGCGTAACGTCAGTTCCGCGGATGGCAGAAACTTTTACGGCCGCTGGGGCGGAAGTGCTCGATACCTGGATCAACTGTATCCGAGCGAGACCACGGGGCCGCCACTCCGCCACATGCTGCCAGGTGCTTGAGGAACGGACTCCAGGGCCTGGGTCCGGGCCGGTCTGCTTTCCTTGCAGGCTGGAGCCGGCTAATCAGCCCGGATGATCCTCCGCGATCCGGTGCATGGCCTGGTCTCCTTCGAGAGCGAAGAAGACGCCATCGTCGTCGATCTGCTGAAGACCCGTGAGCTGCAACGCCTGCGCCTGGTTCGTCAGCTCGGACTGACTTCCTTGGTCTATCCCGGGGCCGACCACACGCGCTTCGCTCATGCGCTGGGCGCGGCGTTCGTGATGACGCGCTTCATCGCGCGTCTCCGCAAGGAACACGAGTCGCTCCCCTTCTGGCAGCGCCTGACCAGCGAACGCGCGCGAGACGGCATCGCCGCGGCCTTGCTCCACGACGTGGGTCACGGTCCCTTCTCCCACCTCTTCGAGGAGGCGCTTCCCGACGGACCGCTCCACGAGACGTGGACGGAGCGCATCATCCTCGACCCCAGCACCGACGTCCACCAGGTGCTTTACCGCGCGGATCCTTCCCTGCCGGGTCGGGTCAGCGAGCTGGTGCACGGGCGCCACCCCCTCACCTACCTGGCGCGCACGGTGAGCGGGACCTTCGACGTCGATCGCTGCGACTACCTCCTGCGAGATGCCCACGCGAGCGGCGTCTCCTACGGGCATTTCGACCTCGACTGGCTGATCCGCAGCCTGCGCCTCGGCGTGAGCGAGAGCCCCGACGTGTCGCCGCCCCTGTCCATCTACGTCACCCGACGCTTGCCTGCCATCGAGAGCTTCATCCTGGCGCGGCTGTTCATGTTCCAGCAAGTGTATTTCCACAAGGCAAGTCGAGCCAGCGAGTGGATGCTCCGCTGCATCATGAGCCGGGTGCGTCAGCTGCTGATCGACGGCACCCGCGTCCCCGCGCTGCCTCGCGCCGTCGAGGAGCTGGCCATCAAGGGCGACACCAGCCTCGGCGAGTACCTGAAGCTCGACGACTCCAGGCTCTGGACCGCGATCTCCGAGTGGCAGGCTTGCAACGACCCGCTGCTCGAGGATCTCGCCACCCGCCTCTACTCCCGACGCCTGTTCAAGACCATCGACCTGTGGGGCGAACACGCGACCCCCAGCGGCCGCGAGAAGGCTCTGGAGCTCGCTCGGGACGCCGCCCAGCGCGCGGGCCTCGACCCGGAGATCTACGTCGGTCTCGACTCCGCCCAGCTGACCCCCTTCGACAGCGACGACACTTCCCTCAGCGTGCTCTTGCCGGACGGCTCCACCGAGCCGCCGCGCAATGTCTCCTTCCTCCTGAGCCGCCTCGAGGGCCAGACCCTGGAGCAAGCGCGCCTGGTGCTCGCACCAGAAATCCGCGCGGAAGTGCGGGAGGCGCTGCACAAGTGACCCGTGCAAGTGCGAGCCTCCGAAGCAGCCGTGAACGCGGCGTCTTCGGTTTTGCATCCCGCTCTCGGTTTGGGGGTGAGGCGCGCTGCCTGCCGCTCCTGTCCGCCGCGTTGCTCTGTTCCGTGTGGACGAACCTGGCAGGCGCCCAGCCCGCCGACGACGCGCCAGCCGCAGCGCCTGCAGAGCAGCCGGAAGTCGACGTCCCCGGCGTGCGCGACCCCACGGGTACCGACAGCCAGCCCCCGCCGAACACCACCTGGAAGTATCCCGAGGGAAGCGCCGAGCCGGTGCCGCCGCCGGAGAAGAGCGCCACCGACGATCACTGGAACCCCGGCGACTATCCGACGGCGCCCCTGGAGACCGAAGTCGACCCGAAGCTCCTGGGCTTCACCGACGGCGTCTACGGCCGCTTCGACGGCGACCTGGTGCTCGGCCTCAACGCCGGCGCCCGCTTCGCTCCGGATCAAGGCTACGGCGGCCTGTTGAGCCTGCACGACTTCTCCACCGTAGGCTTGGTCACCGCCTTCGTCGTCAACCCCGACGACGATGCCGCAGAGAAGAGCAGCCTGAGCGTCGAGCTCGACCTGCGCCCACTGTTCCTCCCCCGCTGGCTTCTAGATCTCGAACAAGGCCCCGCCTGGCTCGATCTCTTCATCGACTCCCTGAGCCTAGGCTTCGGCGGCTACTGGGCGAAGCCGAGTGGTCAGGAGTTCGGAGACTCCAGCGGCCTAGTC